>DAOKZK010000042.1:0-21304 GCA_035325645.1 Candidatus Macondimonas sp.
ATGGGGGAGATGCCGCCGATGGACGCGAGTTTCTGGATTCCGCTGATCTGGGCCGGTGTGCTGTGCCTGGGGCTGATGCTCTATGTGATCCTGGACGGCTTCGATCTGGGCATCGGCATCCTGTTCCCCTGGGGGCGCAACGACACGGAACGCGACCTGATGATGAACAGCATCGCGCCGCACTGGGACGGCAACGAGACCTGGCTGGTGCTGGCCGGCGGCGGGCTGTTCGCCGCCTTTCCCAAGGCCTATGGTCTGCTCATGACGGCGCTGTACATCCCCATCCTGTTCATGCTGTTCGCGCTGGTGTTTCGCGGCGTGGCCTTCGAGTTCCGCTTCAAGGCCGAACGCAGCCGGGGCGTGTGGGACGTGGCCTTCAACCTGGGCTCGGTCGCGGCCGCGTTTTTCCAGGGCGTGGTGCTGGGCGCGTTCATCCAGGGCTTCGAGATCACGGACGGGCGCTTCACCGGCAACGTCATGGCCTGGATCAGCCCGTTCAGCCTGATGACCGGCTTTGCGCTGGTGTGCGGTTATGCCCTGCTCGGGGCCTGCTGGCTGGCGCTCAAGACCGACGGCGAGTTGCAGCGCTGGGCGTTCCACGCGGGGCAGGTGTTGCTGTTCGTGGTGCTGGCGTGGATCGCGATGGTGAGCGTCGCCACGCCGCTCATGTCGGCGGAAGTGGCCCGGCGCTGGTTCAGCCTGCCCAATCTGTTCTGGCTGATGCCGGTGCCGATCCTGACCGCGATCGTGGGCTGGATGCTGTGGCGGGCGCTGCGCCGGGAGGCGAGCCGGGCGCCCTTCGTGCTCACCATCACGCTGTTCGCACTCGGCGGCTTCGGTCTGGCCGTGAGCCTGTGGCCCTACACCGTCCCGCGCGCCTACACGCTCTGGGAAACCGCCGCGCCGCCCGAGTCGCAGGGTTTCCTGCTCATCGGCGCGCTGCCCCTGCTGCCCTTGATCCTGGCTTACACGGCCTATAACTACTGGGTCTTCCGCGGCAAGGTCCGCCCCGGCACCGGCTATCACTGACGGGGGTCCGCACCGCCGCAGACGGCACGGCTGATGGCCGGCGCCGAGCGACCTAGGCGCCCGTCAGCCGCCGCCGGCGGGTTTCGAACAGCACGACGCCGGCGGCAACCGATACGTTCAGGCTTTCGGCCGCGGCGTCCAGCGGGATGGTGACGCGCAGGTCGCAGGATTCCTGCGTCAGACGCCGCAGGCCCGTGCCTTCGGCGCCGAGCACCCAGACGAGCGGCCCGGACAGATCCGCCTGATACAGGCTCTGGCTGGCATGGGCATCGGCGCCGAGGATGCGGAAACCGGCATCCCCCAGCATGCGCAGCGTCCGCGCCAGATTGGTGACCTGGAACAGCGGCACGTGCTCGGCCGCGCCGACCGCCACCTTGCGCACCACCGGCGTCAATCCGGCGGCACGGTCGACCGGGACGATCACCCCGCGCGCGCCGACCGCCCACGCGGTGCGCAGACAGGCGCCGAGGTTGTGCGGGTCCTGCACGCCGTCGAGCGCCAGCAGCACGGGATCTGAGTCCCACGCGCCGAGACGTGCTTTCAGATCCGCCTCGCCGAGGCGCACGGCCGGCAAGGCCCAGGCGGCCAGGCCCTGATGACGCTGCCCCGGAAGGCGCGTATCCAGCTCGCGCCGCGCCATCGCCGTCACGGCGATCCCGCTGCGCGCGGCCAGCTCGATCACCGTCGCGACGCGGTCCTCGCGCCGATTGTCCTGCACCCACACGGCCTGCACGCGACCGGGCTCGGTTTCCAGCAAGGCAGTCACCGCGTGCAGGCCGAACACGGGCTCGGTGCCCGGCGGCGTGCCGATCGTCGGGGCTGCGTCAGTCCTTGGTCTTGGCTTTGGCCTTGCGCCGCTTGCGGGGCCGTCGGCGCTTGCCCTTGTCGGCTTCGTCGCCGCGCTGGGCCGGGGCTTCGTCCGGCTGCGCGGCGGATCGGCTGCCGGTCCGGTTTTCTGCGTGGCCGGCTTTCGGACTGCTTTCCGCCGGGGCGAGTTCGAAGTCGATCTTGCGTTCATCGAGATTCACATTGATCAGGCGCACCCGCAACCGGTCTCCGAGGCGGTAGACATGGCCGGAGCGCTCGCCGCGCAGGCGATGGTGGATGGGATCGTGCTGGTAGTAGTCGTTGGTCAGCGAGGTGACGTGCACCAGCCCCTCGACGTAGACCTCCTCCAGCAACACGAACAGGCCGAAGCCCGTGACGGCGTTGATGCGGCCCTCGAAGACCTCGCCGATGCGCTCGAGCATGAATTCGCACTTGAGCCAGTCGACGACATCGCGCGTCGCCTCGTCGGCGCGCCGTTCGGTGAGGGAGCATTGCTCGGCGATGCGTTCGAGCTGCGCAGGGGTGAGCGGGTAGCTCTCCGCCGTTCCGCCGCGCAGCACGTGGCGGATGCCGCGATGCACGACGAGATCCGGATAGCGGCGGATGGGCGAGGTGAAGTGGGTATAGGCAGCCAGCGCAAGGCCGAAGTGACCGTCGTTGGAGACCGTGTATTCGGCCCGGCTCAGGGAGCGCAGCAGCACCGGCTCGATGAGGTGGCGGTCTTCACGTGTCTCCAGCGCAGTCAGCACCTTCGCGTAATCCTGCGGCGCCGGTTTGTCACCGCCGCCCAGGGAAAGGCCGAAGCCGCCGAGGAACGCGCGCAGTTCCTCCAGACGCTCGGCCGATGGCGGCGCATGCACGCGATAGAGCGCCGGGATGCGGTGCTCGCTGAGGAAGCGCGCCGCGGCCACGTTGGCGGCGATCATGCACTCCTCGATCATGCGGTGGGCGTCATGCCGCAGGAAGGGCTTGATGCGCGCAATCTTGCGGTCGGGGCCGAACTCGATCACCGTTTCGGCGCTGCCGAAATCGAGCGCGCCGCGACGTTCCCGCGCTGCCCGCAAGCGCTGATAGAGGCCGAGCAGATCGTCGAGGTGGCCGACCAGATCCTTGAGCCGCTCGCGCGCCGCCGCTTCACGCGCGATCACCGCTTGCGCGAATTCATCGTAGGTCAGGCGCTGCGCCGAGCGCATCACGCCTTCGAAAAACCGGAAGCGCCGGATCTCGCCGTCCGGATCGATCTCCAGCGCGCAGACCATGCACAAGCGGTCGACCTTGGGATTGATGGAGCACAGGCCGTTGGACAGCACCTCCGGCAGCATGGGGACGACCTGCTGCGGGAAGTACACCGAATTGCCGCGCTCGGCCGCCTCGATGTCCAAGGGGTCGCCCGGCTGCACGTAGTGCCCGACATCGGCGATGGCGACCAGCAGCCGCCAGCCGCCCTGCTCGTCCGGCTCGCAGTAGACGGCGTCGTCGAAATCGCGGGCATCGGCGCCGTCCACGGTCACCAGCGGCACGCGGCGCAGATCGACGCGGCCGGCCTTGTCGCGATTCTCCACGCGCGTACCGAACCGGGCGCAGGCCGTTTCCACCGCCTCGGGCCAGCGCGCGGGCACCCCATAGCTGCGGATGGCGATTTCGATCTCCATACCCGGCGCCATGTGCTCGCCCAGCACTTCGCGAATCCGGCCCAGCGGCGGGCCGCGCTTGCTCGGCGGCTCGACGATGTCGGCCACCACGATGTGGTTGTCCTGCACCTCGCCCTGCCATTCGGCGGGGATGACGACCTGATGGGTGATGCGCGGATTCTCGGGCAGGACGAAGCCGACCCCGCGCTCACGGTAGAACCGGCCGACCACCTGCTGGGTGTTGCGCTCCAGCACTTCGACGACCACGCCTTCCCGGCGGCCACGGCGGTCCTCGCCGCGGATGCGCACCAGCACCCGGTCGCCATGGAACAGTTCGCGCATCTGGCGCGCCGGCAGAAAGATGTCATCACTACCGTCTTCGGGCACCAGAAAACCGAAGCCGTCGCGATGCGCGATGACGCGTCCGCGCACCAGGTGCATGCGGTCGATCAGCCCATAGGCGCCCTTGCGGTTGATGGCCAGTTCGCCATCCCGAACCATGGCCGCGAGCCGCCGCTCCACGCCCTCCAGGGCCTCGGCCCCAGTGATCCCGCCCCGCTCGATGATCTCTTCGCGACTGAGCGGTTCACCGGCTTCGGTCAACAGCATCCGCAGGTATTCGCGGCTGGGCGCGGGCTGCGGATATTTCAGGCGCTCCTGTTCGTAGTGGGGATCACGGGATTGCCAATCAGCTTCAGCCATTCAGGATGTCCATGAAAAAATATCGCCTCAAGGTCGCGCATTGTGCCCGTTGACAAGCGCTTTGGGGAGTCTTAAAGTTCGCAGCCCACGGGAATGACGCCTCACGCGCCACCCCGCAGGGCCGAGATGGCGGAATTGGTAGACGCGCTAGTTTCAGGTACTAGTGGGGGAAACCCCGTGGAGGTTCAAGTCCTCTTCTCGGCACCACCCTGATTTTAATGAAAAAAGGCTTTCCGGTCCGGAAAGCCTTTTTTGTTGTGCCCGCGCCATCGGTACCATTCAATCGAGCGGATTGCGCAGGATGATGGTCTGGTTGCGATCCGGCCCCGTCGACACCATGGCGATCGGCACGCCGACGATCTCTTCGATGCGCCGCAGATAATCGCGCGCGGCGTCCGGCAGTTCCGCAAGGTCACGCGCGCCCACGGTGCTGGTACGCCAGCCGGGCATTTCCTCATAGATCGGCGCGCAATCGGCGACCGCCTCGGCACCGATGGGCAAGGACGCCATTGGTTCGCCGTCCACCCGATAGCCGACGGCGATGCGGATGGCGTCGAGTTCATCGAGCACGTCGAGCTTGGTGATGCACAGCGCCGTCAGGCTGTTCATGACGACGCTGCGGCGCAGCGCCGGGGCGTCGAACCAGCCGCAACGGCGTGGGCGGCCGGTCGTGGAGCCGAACTCATGGCCGCGATGGGCCAGGTGGGCGCCGTTGTCGTCCAGCAGTTCGGTCGGGAAGGGGCCGGCCCCCACGCGCGTGGTGTAGGCCTTGACGATCCCCAGGATGTCGTCGAAGGATGCCGGACCGACGCCCGAGCCCGTGGCTGCGCCACCGGCGGTGGTGTTCGAGGAGGTGACGTAGGGATAAGTCCCCATGTCCACGTCGAGCAGCGCGCCCTGAGCCCCTTCGAAGAGCACGTTGTGGCCTTCGCGATGGAGCTGGTCGATCTGGGCCGAAACGTCGATCACCAGCGGCTTGAGGGTTTCCGCCGCGGCGAGCAGGGATTCCAGGGTGGCCTGAAAATCGACCGTATCGGTCCGGTAGTAATGCTGCAGCACGAAATTGTGGTAGTCGAGCAACTCGCCGAGCTTGGCGGCCAGGCGCTCGCGGTGGAACAGATCGCCGACCCGCACGCCGCGCCGCGCCACCTTGTCCTCGTAGGCCGGCCCGATGCCGCGGCCGGTGGTGCCGATCGCCTGGGCGCCGCGCGCCTGCTCGCGCGCCCGGTCCAGCGCCACGTGGGAAGGCAACACCAACGGACAGGCCGGACTGATGCGCAGCCGAGCCAAGGCGTCCACACCCTGCCCCGCCAGCGTGCGGATTTCCTCGAGCAGCGCCTGCGGCGAAACGACGACCCCGTTGCCGATGAGGCATTGCACGCCCTCATGCAGGATGCCCGACGGAATGAGGTGCAACACCGTCTTTTTGCCGTCGATGACGAGGGTATGGCCCGCGTTGTGGCCGCCTTGGAAACGCACGACCGCCGCGCAGCGCTCGGTCAGCAGATCGACGATCTTGCCCTTGCCTTCATCGCCCCACTGGGCGCCGATCACGATGACATTCTTGCCCATGATGTCCTTTGTCCACCCAGCCCAGCGGGCCAGCAATCGATTTCAGGGATTCCACGCCTCGACGCGCCATTGGCCGTCCTGCCTGGTGAGGCGCCGATCGATGCCGATGTCGCTCGGCGGTTCATTATCCTCGCCCAGGGCGCGCACGACCCGCTCGCCTTGATGACGGAGCGCGGTCACCGCCGCCTCGAGGGAGGCATCCTCGCCCGCCGCCGGTGCCCAGACGGCGCGGGCCGGGGCAGCTGGATCCGCGCGACCGGCCTCGTACAAGACATGGAGATCGGCACTGAAGCCAGTAGCAGGGCGAGCCCGGCCGAACACCGCGCCCACGTGGTCGTAGCGGCCGCCGCGCGCCAGATCCCGCCCGCGATCGGCCTGAAACGCGGCGAATACCACGCCGGTGTGGTAGTCGTAACCCCGCAGCTCCGCGAGATCAAGATGCACGGTCACCGCGGGATAGCGCAACGCGACGCGCTCGGCCAGCGTGGCCAACTCGATGAGCGCTGCAGCCACGCCCGGCCCTGCAGCCGCCAGCGCCGCCCGCGCCCGCGCCATCACGTCCAGCGGACCATTGAGATCGGGCAAGGCCCACAGCCAGCCGGCTACCTCGCGCGGCATGGGATGCGCGTCGAGGAACAGGCGCAGGTCCGGCATCGCCTTGCGCTGGAGCAGCTGGAACAGCTGTTGTTCATCAGCGGCCGCGAGGCCAGCCTCGCGGACCAGCGCACGATAGATGCCGACATGCCCCAGATCGAGATGGAGATCGTCCACGCCGGCGCACACCAGCATCTCGAGCATCAGCGAGATGGCCTCGAGGTCGCTTCCCACGCTTGCGTCACCGAAGAGTTCGGCGCCGATCTGCAGCGGACAGCGCGATCCGCCGCGGCCATCGGCGCGGGTGTGCAGCACGGGGCCGAGATAGCAGAGCCGCCGCGGACCCTCGCCGCCCAAGACCTGCGCGTCGATACGCGCGGCCTGCGGCGTGATGTCGGCACGCACGCCCATGAGCCGGCCGCTCGCCTGGTCGGTGATCTTGAAGGTATCCAGATCGAGATGTCGCCCCGTGCCCGTCAGCAGCGATTCCAGATATTCAATCAAGGGCGGATCGATGGCGTCATAGCCCCAGGACCAGAACAAATCCATCAGCCTGCGACCGAGCAAGTCCAATGCCCGCGCAGCCGGCGGCAGAACCTGCACCACAGCCTCGGGCAGGAACCAGGGGTTGTCGATACGCATCGCCAGTTCAGCCCTTTTTTCAATCAGCGCCGCGGACGATCAACCAGCCGAGCGCCAGGCTGGCGAATCCCAGCAGCCGCACCACCGACGCCGGCAGGGCCCCGATCTGAGCCAGACCGCGCTGCCACAATCGGGGCGCCGCTGCCGGCAGGATGCCCTCCAGCAGCATGACAAAGCCGATTGCCACGATCAGTTCCCGCGACATGAGGGTCAGCGTGCCGCTGCCGGCGCGGCGCCCTTGGGCATAGACCTGAAGTAATCGAAGAAGTCCCCGTCGGTCGACAGAACCATGGTCGTGTCTCCGCCACCCAGCGCCTCGCGATAGGCTTGCAGGCTGCGGTAGAAGTCATAGAACTCCGGCGCCGTCCGGTGGGCCTTGGCAAAAATCTCGGCGGCGAGCCGATCGCCTTCACCCCGCAGGCGTTCGGCATCGCGATAGGCCTCAGCCAGCATCACCTCCCGCTGACGATCGGCATCGGCACGCACGCCTTCGGCGGCCTCCTCGCCTTCGGCGCGCAGTTCGCGGGCCGTCCGGGCACGCTCGGCTTCCATGCGGGCAAAGACCGAACTGCTCACCTCGTTGGGCAGATCCATGCGCTTGATGCGCACTTCCTTGACCTCCACGCCGAGTTCGCTGCTCTGGCGAGAAGCCAGCCCCGTCATGGTTTCGGTAAGCGCGAAACGGTCGCCCGATACGGCCTCCTGCACCGTCCGCCGGCCGAATTCGCTGCGCAGTCCGTCTTTCACGATCTGTTCCAGCCGCTGCGCAGCGACGAATTCGTTGCCGCCCGTGGCGCGGTAGTAGCGTGCCACGTCGTCGATGCGCCACTTGACGTAGAAGTCGACGATGAGATTCTTTTTCTCCTGGGTCAGGAAACGTTCCGGTGGAATGTCGAGCGTCTGCAGCCGGCCGTCAAAAATGCGCGCACTATCCAAAAAAGGAATTTTTACGTGGAGTCCCGGCGGCACGTCCGTTCTGACCATTTCGCCCAGGCGCAGCAAGATGGCTCGATCCCGGACGTCCACGATGTACAAGGCGCTGGAGCCGATCAGCAGCGCCACCAGAATGACCGCACCTGCGATCATGCCCCAACCTTTCATCGCACCCCCCCGCGCTCATTGCGGCCCAATCCCGTCTGGCTTTCGCGCGCCGGGCGCCGCGTGCCACTGTCGGACGCGGGCGCCACAGGCGCGAGAATCTCGGACGACCGCGCCGGGGTTTCCTTCATCCACTTGTCCAGAGGCAGGTACATGACGTTGTTGCCCTTGCCGGCATCGACCATGACCTTGGGGTTGGCGCGCAGCACCTGCTCCATGGTCTCGAGATACAGGCGCCGGCGCGTCACATCCGGCGCTTGGCGATATTCCCCGGCCAGACTCAGAAAGCGATCCGCCTCGCCTTGCGCCTCGGCGACGCGGCGCTCGCGGTAGCCCTGCGCCTCTTCCAGTTGTCGCGCCACGGCGCCGCGGGCCGCGGGCACGATGGCGTTGGCATAGGCATAGGCTTCGTTGATGATGCGCTGCTTGTCCTCGCGCGCCTTGATGGCATCCTCGAATGCCGATTGGACCTGCTCCGGCGGCTGAGCATCCTGCAGGTTCACCGACGTCACGGTCAAGCCGGTGCCATAGGTGTTCAGCGTCTTCTGCAGCAAAGCCTGGGTGCGGGCGGCGACTTCACTGCGTCCCTCGCCCAGGACGAAATCCATGGTGCTGGTCCCGACTACCTCGCGCACGGCGCTGATGGTCGCGTCACGCAGGGTGCTTTCTGGCTCCCGGACGTTGAACAGGAAATGTTCTGCGTTGCCGACCCGGTACTGTACTGCAATCTCGACGTTCACGATGTTCTCGTCGCGCGTCAGCATCAATCCCTTATGGGTGCTGGTGCGAATGCTGTCGACATTGATCTTTTCCACCCGCTCGAGGGGATAGGGCAAATGCCAGCGCGGCCCTTCCGTCGTGATGCGCGCAAACTGGCCGAAGCGCAGCACGACGCCGCGTTCGGCCGGGTCGATGATGTAGAAACCGGACAGGAGCCACAGCACGATCACGCCGATCAGAACCAATCCCAGACCTGCCGGACTTGCGTTCTTGCCGCCGCCGGGGCCCCAGCCGGGCAAGCGCTGGCGCAGTTTCTTGAGGATCTCGTCGAGATCGGGCGGACCACCCGTATTTCGGTTCTGCCCACCCCAGGGGTCACGTCCTCCGGGCTCGTTCCACGCCATGAAAACCTTCTCCACCGTCGGTTTGGAAGTCATTGCATGCCCTAGGCACATGCCCGAGGCATTCTAGGGATGCCCTGCCACAGGGGCAACCGGATCCGCGTCGTCCACCTTGCGCCGCGTCATCTCGGACAGGCGGTCCGAGGGGCCTTCCACCTGCAGCCACCAACCGGACTCGTCACCGCGTTCCGCACGCACGGCGCCGGCGGCATGCAAACGCGCCCGGATGCCGCCCTCGGCGTGGCTCAGATGGAGCCAACGGCTGACGCCACGCCCCTGGAATCGCTGCCGGATGCTCTCCCGCAACGCTGCGATACCGGCGCCGGTCTGCGCCGACACCTGCACGGCCAGCGGCTGCCCGGCGTCATCGCAGCGCACGCCGGCAGTCCAGCCAGCTCGATCGATCTTGTTGAATACCGGCAGGCGAGGGATGTCTTGCGCTCCGATCCGTTCCAGAACCTCTCCCACGGCGGCCTGCTGGACATCGGCCTCGGGATCCGAGGCATCGATGATCTGCAGCAACAGATCGGCCTGCCGGGTTTCCTCCAGCGTGGCCCGAAAGGCGGCCACCAATTCATGCGGCAGATCGCGCACGAAGCCGACCGTATCGACCAGCACGATGCGCAGCGTGCCCAGATCAACCTGCCGCGCCGTCGGATCGAGGGTTGCGAACAGCTGATCGGCCGCGTAGGCACCGGCCCCCGTCAGTACGTTGAACAGCGTGGACTTGCCGGCATTGGTATAGCCCACCAACGCCACTGTCGGCACTGCGCTGCGTTGCCGCATGGCCCGCCCCTGATCACGTGACCGGGCGACCCGCGCCAAGCGCCGCTCGAGCTGGGCCACCCGCGCTCGGAGCAGGCGCCGGTCGCTTTCGAGCTGGGTTTCACCCGGCCCACGCAGCCCGATCCCTCCCTTCTGTCGCTCAAGATGCGACCAGCCGCGGACCAGGCGCGTCGCCAAGTGCCGCAGCTGAGCGAGCTCGACCTGCAGTTTGCCCTCGAACGACTGCGCACGCTGGGCGAAGATGTCGAGGATCAGCCCGGTGCGATCCAGCACCCGGCACTCGATCAAAGCCTCCAGATTGCGCTCCTGGCTGGGCGACAGGGGATGATTGACCAGCACCAGTCCGGCACCGGTCTGCTGCACGAGCGCGCGGACTTCCTGCGCCTTGCCTGTGCCGATGAAATATTTCGGCTCCGGTTCAGCGCGATTTCCAGCCACGCGACCCACCACTTCGGCGCCGGCCGAACGAGCCAGCTCCTCGAATTCGGCATGGATGGACGCATCACGCCGGCCGATATCCAAGCTGACGAGGATACAACGGGGGTCAATGACGGGGCGATCGAACATCAGCGCCCCGCCCGAAAGAGGTCAGTCAGAATCAGAAGTTCCCATCACCCGGACCAGGCTCCGCGGCGTCCGGTTCGCTCAGCTTGACGTTTCGCGAAGGGACGATCGTCGAGATGGCGTGTTTGTACACCATCTGACTGACCGTGTTCTTGAGCAGGACCACGAACTGGTCGAAGGAATCGATGTGGCCTTGCAGCTTGATTCCGTTGACCAGATAGATGGACACAGGGATGCGCTCCTTGCGCAGCGCGTTAAGGAAAGGCTCCTGCAAAGATTGTCCTTTCGCCATGGTTTCACTCCAGCATTGTTCTTATGGCCGCCTGCCTGCGGATTCCCTTGGACAGCGCAAGATCTTCGGTTGAAGACACGGCACCGCATGTGCACAATCGGGCAAAGGATAGCACGCCTGACCTGGGTGCGCATTCACAGTCCCAGACCCCTCACGGCGGCGATCAATCTATCCGCTCGAGCGGGATTAATGAATTCGACTGCAGACAAAGGCCGAAGTGCCGTGAGCTGACGTTTGGCATACTGGCGCGTGGCGTGAAGCACAGCATCGAACAGGGACGTCCGCGTCATTTGACCCGCAAGATGCATCCAAGCCTCGCGGTAGCCGACGGCGCGCATCGCCGGAAGCGCTTCGGAAAGATCCGTGCGGGCCCGCAACCGCGCGACCTCGTCGAGAAAACCGGCTGCGAACATAGCCTCGAGGCGCGTGGTGATCCTTTGATGAAGCCATTCGCGATCGCTCGGCAGCAAGGCGACCGACCGGAGCGCGACGCCCTGATGGCGCGCATTCGCCCAATGCTCGCTGAGCGAAATACCTGTCAGCTCCCATACCTCGAGCGCGCGCTGGATCCGCTGGGCATCGTGGGGGTGAACCCGCAGACCGGACGGCGGATCGATCCGCGCCAGCTCGGCATGGAGCGCGGGCCAACCGACTGCGGCCGCGCGCGCGGCCAGACGTTCGCGGACAGCCGGATCCGCGGCCGGCAATGGCGCCAGGCCATCGCGCAATGCCCGGAAATACAGCACGGTTCCACCCACCAGCAAGGGAATGCGCCCGATCACCTGGATGTGCTCGATCGCCGCGCGCGCATCGCGCACGAAGCGGCCCGCCGAGTAGGCCTCGGCGGGGTCCACATGATCGAACAGATGATGCGGCGCCCGGGCGCGTGCCGCTGCATCCGGCTTGGCCGTGCCGATGTCCATGCCACGATAGACCTGGGCTGAATCCATATTGACGATGTCGATCGGCCAGCGTTCCGCCAGGGCGAGCGCCAGATCGGTCTTGCCGCTCGCGGTCGGCCCCAGCAAGGCCAGCACGGGAGGGTGACGTTCGGGATTCACGGCCTCAGCGCCCGCGCAGAAACAACCGGTCCAGCGCCGTCCGATCGAGCTGCACCCAGGTCGGGCGACCATGATTGCACTGACCGGCACGCTCAGTACGCTCCATGTCCCGCAACAGCGCGTCGAGCTCCGGCAACGTCAGGGCGCGCCCGGCCCGCACCGCGCCGTGACAGGCCAGCGAGGCGAGCAGCGCATGATGCTGGTCTTCCGGCCGGGCGCTGGCCTCGTGGGTCATGAGATCGGACAACAGATCGCGAAACAGGCCGGCCGGATCCTTTAGCGGCATCCCCGCCGGCAAGGCCCGGAGCGTCACGGTCGCAGGCCCCGTGCGATCCACTTCCAGCCCCCAATCCGCCCAACGCGGCGCCCAGCGCTCCACCCAATCCGCCTGCGTCGCGTTCAAGAAAATCTCCTCGGGGATCAGCAACGACTGTCGCGGCACCGATCCCGCGGCGCTCAGGGATTTCAATCGTTCATAGAGGATCCGCTCATGCGCGGCATGGATGTCCACCACCACCAGACCAACAGCGTTCTGGGCCAGCAGATAAATGCCGTGCAGCTGACCCAGCGCGAACCCCAAGGGATGCGCGTCGTCCACTGCCGACCCCACGGAAACCGCGCCCGCCTGAGGCCAAGCGGCAGGATGCGCCGGACTGGCCTCCATGGACACGCCGTCGCGGCCCGCCGACTCATAGACAGCCGAAGGCTCGGCAATCCGCAGCGTCAAGTCGGCCTGCGGGTGCGGCGCGGCGATTTGCATCGGCATCGGCGCACGGCCGATATCGTGGCCCGCACCGGAACCCGGGCGCACGGCCGCCAAGGCTTCTTCCAGCGTACGTGCCACGAAATCATGCACCTGCCGCGCATCGCGCAACCGGATTTCGTGCTTGGCCGGATGCACGTTCACATCGACATCCTCGGGATCGAGGGTCAGATGCAGCACGTAGGCGGGATGGCGCTGATGATGCAGCACATCGCGATAGGCATGGCGCACCGCATGGGCCAGGTGCTTGTCGCGCACCCAACGGCCGTTGACGTAGAGATGCTGCACATCCCCCTGGGCACGGGAAAACGCCGGCGCGGCAATCCACCCCGTGAGCGCGCAGGACGTGCCGCGATGCCGCACATGCAAGGCGTGGTTCAGAAAATCCTCGCCCAAGAGAATCGCCAGCCGTCGTTCCACATGCTCCTGGGCATCGGCCGCTGGCAATTGCCACAGGCTGCGCCCGTTGTGCAACAGGGCCAACCCCGCGTCGGGCCGGGCCAGCGCCAGCTGCAGGACGGTCCGCGCCAGATGATCGAATTCGGTGCGCTCACTGCGCAGGAACTTGCGCCGCGCCGGGACGTTGTGGAACAGATCGCGCACGCTGATGCGCGTCCCCGGCGGATGCGGCGCCGGAACCGGCTCGCCCGGACGGCCGCCCAAGCA
This sequence comes from Candidatus Macondimonas sp., assembly GCA_035325645.1. Lineage (GTDB taxonomy): Bacteria > Pseudomonadota > Gammaproteobacteria > UBA5335 > UBA5335 > Macondimonas. The sequence goes on from DAOKZK010000042.1 coordinate 13,350, forward strand.
ATCCAAGCGCCAGGCGTGGGGGCTCTCTGGTGTGCGCGAGGTCAGGCTGAAGCGGGAAACCGCTGCGATGCTCGGCAGGGCCTCCCCGCGAAACCCCAGGGTCGTGATCCGTTCCAGATCCTCGAGGCTACCGATCTTGCTGGTGGCGTGCCGCTCCATCGCCAGCAGCAGATCCTCGGGGGCGATCCCCACGCCGTCGTCGGTGACCCGGATCAGCCCGATTCCGCCCTGCTCGACCTCGATGCGAATGTGGCGCGCTCCGGCATCGAGACTGTTCTCGATCAACTCCTTCACTACCGAGGCGGGTCGCGCCACCACCTCACCAGCCGCAATCTGGTTGATCAACGCATCGGGCAGGCGGGCGATCGGCATGATGCGCGCGATTTTACCAGACGGACCGGGGCGGGATGGACAGCGCGCAACGGCAGTGGGACCATTGGTCCGGTCAACGCCGCAGCGTGCCGCATCAGCCAGTCATCCCCATGAAATTCTGCCCCCGTTGCGCCCAGCCGGTCGTCCGCAAAATCCCAGAGGGCGACCACCTGATCCGTTTCGTGTGCGAAACCTGCAATCTCGTGCATTACGACAATCCGCGCACCATCGTCGGCTGCATCCCGGCTTGGGAGGATCAGGTCCTGCTCTGCCGGCGGGCGATTCATCCCCGGCGCGGTTACTGGACGTTGCCGGCAGGCTTTCTCGAAAACGGCGAGACCACCCGCCAGGGCGCCGTCCGGGAAACGCTGGAAGAGGCCAATGCGCGGGTCGAGATCGACGCGCTCTACCGTTTGTTCGATCTGCCGCACATCCACCAGATCTATGTGTTCTTTCGCGCCCGGCTGCTGGATCTGGATTTTTCGCCCGGCACCGAGTCTCTTGAAACCCGTCTCTTCTCGGAAGCCGACGTTCCGTGGGGTGAACTGGCCTTTCATACCGTGCGCCTCACCCTTGAGGATTACTTCGCCGATCGCCGCCGCGATGATTATCCGCCGCTCGATCTCGACGTCCGGCCTGGCGTCCGTTGAGCGCACTCGCCAGCGCGGGTCCAAATCGCTAAAATTCCGCCCCCAGTGGTTTGCATCTCCTGCCGGGCCACGCTAGGGAGAGGGTTCATGACTTACGTCGTCACCGAAAACTGCATTAAGTGCAAATACACCGACTGCGTGGAGGTCTGCCCCGTGGACTGCTTCCACGAAGGCCCCAACATGCTGGTGATCGACCCCGAGGAATGCATCGACTGCACCTTGTGCGAACCCGAATGCCCCGCCCAGGCCATCTTCTCCGAAGACGATCTCAGCGCTGATCAGGCGCCCTTCCTGGCGCTCAACGCCGAACTCGCCAAGGCATGGCCGGTACTGACCGAAAAGAAGGACCCGCCCGCCGATGCCGCCGAATGGGACGGCAAGCCCGGCAAGCGCGATCTCCTCGAACGCTGACCCGCCTCAACCGCGCGGGTGATGCGCGGCATGCAGCGCCTTCAGACGCGCCTGTGCGACATGGGTGTAGATCTGGGTGGTGGACAGATCGCTGTGGCCCAGCAGCATCTGCACCATGCGCAGATCGGCGCCATGGTTGAGCAGATGGGTGGCAAACGCATGGCGCAGGCCGTGCGGCGAAAAGGCCACCCGGATCCCCGCAGCCCGACCCAGCGCCTGCACCCGATACCAGCAGGCTTGGCGGGTCAACGGCGCGGCGCCCCGCCCCGGAAACAGGGCGTCGGACCGCCGCCCGGCGAGCAGCACGGGACGAGCCTCGGCGAGATAGCGCGTGACCCAGTGCAGCGCCTCCTCGCCCATGGGGACAAGACGCTCCTTGCGCCCCTTTCCGGATACCCTCACCCAGCCCATGCGCAGGTCGATCTGGCCGAGTCCGAGCCCGACGAGTTCGGAAACGCGCAGCCCCGTGGCATACAGCAGCTCCAGCATGGCGCGATCACGCAATCCGCGCGGTGTATCGGGCCGCGCAGCCTCGAGCAAGCGTTCGACGTCCGACTCGCCAAGCACCTGCGGCAGCCGTCGCGGCAGCCGGGGCGGCAGGAGATCCAGGGTGGGATCGACGCGGTGTTCCCGGCGCGCCAGATCAGCGTAGAACTGCCGCCACGCGGACAGTTGCCGAGCCACGGAGCGGGCACTGGTCCCCTGCTGCATCCGCTCGGCGAGCATCGCCTGAAGCTCGGCGGGCCCCGCCGCGGCCAGATCCATCCCGCGTTCGGCCAACCAGCGAGCCAAACCCAACAGGTCGCGCCGATAGGCCGTGCGGGTATGGGGCGAAATGCCCCGTTCGCTCCACAACCGCATGAGAAAGGCATCGATATGGGTCGAATCGGAGTCGACACTCATGGCTGGATGTCGGCCGTTGATCCCCGTGAGGCGGAGATCACCGTTTCGTCCATGCGTGCCAGTGATTTCGCGAGCAAGCGACCATAGTCGCCACCGTCCGCCGGGGCCTGAACCTGAACCATGAGCACCGCCACCGGCGCACCCCACACTTGGCTCAGTCTCCTCTGCAGCGCCTGCTGGAGGCGGGCCGCAGCGACTGCACCATCGGCTTGGTCGGTGTCGGGAAGCAGGACCACGAAACGGTCATCATCCTGCCGTCCTGCGAGATCGTAGCTGCGCAGACCGTAACGCAACACTTCGCCGCAGGTCCGCAGGATCTGGCGGTGCAGATCGCCCCGGACCGTCTGATCGGGCGGATCGGGATACACGATCTGGAACAGCACCAGCGCCAGCGGCCGTCCGCTGCGGGCATGCATGTTGAACAGCACGTCTGCATGCTCAGCCAGCGCTCTGCGAGTCCGCAGGCCGGTGGCCACGTCGAGTGGGCTATGGCGATCCAGACTGCGGCGCAGGCGCTCGCTGCGCCAGATCAGCATGGCGCCATACATCGCCAACACGGCGTACAGGAACAAGGTCATGAACGTCGCCGTTTCGGGCATGATGCCCGCGAACAGCGCGCGCAGCGTCATGATGGCCGGCAAGATCAGAAGACTGCCGCCGAGCACCGATTCGAGCGCGAGCGGCCCAAAGCGCAAGCCATGGCCGAACAGAACGGTCAGCAAGATGGGCGCCGAAGGCAAAGCGGCATTCGGGTCATGCGCGACCATGAGCCCAAGCAGCACATAGTCGATCCAGAATCCTGCAGCAACACGCCAGCTGGACAGGGGCCGGACGCGAGCCCAGACCATGGAGACGCCGATCAATCCGGCCTGGATGCCCGCCAGAGCCAGCACGCCGTCCAACCCCCACAGCACGGGTGCCACGGTCTCGACACTGAGAAAGTACAGGACGAGCAACGAGAGGAAAAAGTAGCGCACCCAGAACTGACGGCGCTGCGCCGTCCATGACAGCTCTCGTGACGGCACGCCTCCCCGTGAGCCACCCCGGTGGGCGAGATCATTCATCTCCCAGCAGCCTTGACGGGACCGGCGATCGAGACGATAAGAGAAAGCCTATTTTTCACCTGTGCTTGCTGCGCCATGTCCGTCGCTTCGCCCTTGCGTCCCGCCATGCTCTACTCGTGGTGGTGCTGGTTGTGCTTTACCGCCGTCGTGATCGTGTTTGCTCCGCTCATCCTGATTCTACCGGGATTGCGGATGCGCCAGCGCGCCGCGCGGCGGGCAATCCGCATCGCCTGGACGCTATGTGGTTTGCGCCCGACGGTTACCGGCTTGGAGCACTTGCCCGCCGGCGCAAACATCGTAGTCGCCAACCACGCCAGCTATCTGGATGGACTGCTGTTGACTGGTGTTTTACCCGCCGGCTATGTATTTGTCGTGAAAAGCGAAATGAGCCAGGTGCCGCTCGCCGGACGGTTGCTGGCCTGCCTCGGAACCGCATTCGTGACCCGACAGGACGCCGGTGCAGCGGCACTGGACGCGCGCGCGATTCTGCGTCGGGGGCGCAACGGAACCTCATTCGTCTTTTTTCCCGAAGGAACCATCCCGCCCCGGGGACGCCTTGGGCCATTCCGGCTGGGTGCGTTTCTGACGGCCGCCGAGCTGGGTTATCCCGTCGTCCCGGTTACGCTGCTGGGAACGGCCAAGGTTCTGCCCGGCAATGGCAGCTGGGTCGTGTCCCGGCATCGTCTGAGCGTGCACATTCACGCACCGATCCAGCCCACAGGCCGGCAACGGGGCGATCTGGCGCGACTGCGCGACGATTCACGCGGTTGCATTGAAGCGGGACTGACTGGTGGTTCGCAGCCCCATGGAGCGACGCAGGCGCAACGCAAGGCATAGAAGCGCCCCGCGGGGTCGCACTGCCCTGCGATTGCCCAGCCCACCAACTGACGATCATGCAGATCGAGCACAGCCGCCAAGTACAACCAGCCCTCCAGCGTCCAGATCGCCGTGATATCGGCACACCATGCGCGGTTGGGATCGGCCACCTCAAACTGGCGAGCCAAGAGGTTGGGGGGCCACCGGGCGACCATGGCCGCTGTCGGTGGTCGAGCGGTAGCGTCGACGCTGACGGCAATCCACTTCGGCCTCCCGCATCAGGTTCCGGGCCTGATGGCGCCCCTCCGCAAACCCATCTCGTTGCAGGGCAAGCGCCATGCGCCGACTCCCGAAGCTGCCGCGTTTGCGCTTAGGGATCTCCCGCACCCGCCCGACCAATTGCTCACGCTCCGAATCAGTGTCACCACGCCGAACCCCCTCGTAGAAACCGCTGCGCGAGACCTGCGTGACATGGCAAAGTACCTTCACCGGGTAAACCGCCTTCTCCGCCTCGATGAACGGATATCGCAGTTCGACTCGTTCGCGAAGAAGGCCGTCGCCTTTTTTAAAAATATCTCGCTCCATCAGTAGTTTACGGACTTTCTCGCGCAGCCGTCTTAGGCCGGCATCCTTCTCTTCTGTGCTCACCGGTTCCGCCTTCACGGGCGCCTCGCCGCGCACCTCGCGCCGCCAACGGGCCAGGCAGCTGCGTTCCACGCCTAGGCGCCGGGCTGCCTCCGTCAGGCCGTAACCCTCACTCTCCACCAATCTCACTGCATCCGTCTTGAACTCGTCTGTATATCGCCGACGTGTCTGCTTGCTCATCAGTTCCTCCAGTTCCAACAGTGTGGCTTAACTGGAGTGTCCGCTGCCATTGAACTGACCTGAGACGGATCATGTAGCCCCTTCGATGGTGAGTTCTCTACCCTGAGCAAGGCAAGGAGAACCCATGAAGAAGCGTTTCACCGAAGAGCAGATCATCACGATCCTGCGAGAGGCCGAGGCCGGCGTGATGCCGATCAAGGCGCTCTGCAAGAAGCACAACATCACCGAGCAGACGTTCTTCCGCTGGCGGAACAAGTACGGCGGGATGGACGCGCCCGACGCCCGGCGGCTGAAGGACCTCGAAGCCGAGAACGCGCGGCTGAAGCGGATGGTGGCCGAGCAGCTCCTGGTCATCGACGGGATGAAGGAGATCGTCCGAAAAAAATGATCTTCCCGGCGGCGCGGCGCGAGTCCATCGAGACTCTCGTCCGCCGAGGAATCTCGCAGCGTAGGGCGTGCCGGTATCTGGGTCTGAGTCGGCGCGTGACGGGCTATGTGCCTCGCCAGCCCGCGAAAGACCGCGAGGTGGCCGAGCGGATCCTGGCGGCATCGCCCGAGGTGCCGCGCTTCGGCTACCGCCGGATGGCGGCGTGGCTGGATCTGGGCGAGTCCCGGGTGCGCCGGATGTGGCGCACGCAGGGTTTGGAGATCCCGCGCCGTCGGCCCCGTCGGCGGCGTTCGGGTAGCGACATCCGCTTGCCGGGTGCCGTTCGCCCGAACGCGGTCTGGAGCTACGACTTTGTCCACGATCAGATGGTCGACGGCCGCTCGCTGAAGTTGCTGTGCGTCATCGACGAGTACACCCGGGAGTGCCTGGCCATCGAGGTCGGGGCGAGCTTGCGGGCGCAGGATGTGATCCTGACGCTGTCGATGCTGATACGGATCTACGGCAAGCCGTCCTATGTCCGTTCCGACAACGGCGCCGAGTTCACCGCAGCGAAGGTCATGCGCTGGCTTCGGTACGCCGCAATCGGCCCCGCATTCATCGCGCCGGGTAGCCCGTGGCAGAACGGCTGCGTCGAGAGCTTCAACGGGAAACCGCGGGACGAGCTGTTGAACCGGGCGTGGTTCCGCAGCCCGGCCGAGGCCCGCGTCCTGATCGAGCGCTGGCGGCAGTTCTACAACGAGCAGCGACCGCACAGCGCCCATCCCTACAAGCCACCGGCCAGTGTCCGCAGGGCCTGGCAGGAAACCAATACCATCCACCCCGGACTCACCGGTTGATTGGCTACAAATTCCGTACGCAGGTCAGAACCAACTCCCTCAAGCGAAAAACGCGCTGGCCACCTTCAGAATCCCGTTGGCCCGGCGAAGCTCCTTGACCTCGCGCTCCAGTTCCTTGATGCGCTGCACATCGCCCGTGCTGATTCCCACCTCCAGCTCCGTCTGCTTGACCCACTCCAGCAGCGTCTGTGGCACAACCGACAGCCTTTCACGATCTTCGGGGGCGTCATGCGCCGAGACGTCGCTTGGTGGTGTCGCCGCAACTGGAGGTGTCATCAACCCTCGGGCGTCCAGGACATCTCGGCGATGACTGCAAGCCGAATCGATAACGGGGGCCTATAATGGCGCTCCTGTATCACGCGCCAAGCGATCGGCAGACGAGACCCGCCGTGCTTAATCCGCAGCCCTCGCCGAAGGCTATCGAGACACCGCTCGGTCGTTACCGCTCGGACGTCACGAGTGGCCATCTGCTGCCCGACCCCGATCAGGAGCGGGTCATCCAGCGACTCGACGCCTTGTACCATCGACTGATGGCGACGCATCCGAGCCTGAGCTTGGGTGCCCGCCTTTTAAGGCCTTTTCGCCGTACCCGCTGGCCGGACGTGAATGGGCTCTACCTGTGGGGCGGGGTTGGTCGAGGCAAGACCTACCTCATGGATTGTTTCCACGACAGTCTGCCTTTCGCGGAAACGCAGCGCGTCCATTTCCATCTTTTTATGGCGCAGGTCCACGAGCAGTTGGCCGTACATAAGGGCAAACAGGATCCCTTGCAGCCGATTGCCCTGGATCTCGCGCAAAAGGCACGCGTGCTATGCCTCGACGAATTTTTCGTTTCGGACATCACCGACGCCATGCTGCTCGGCGGGCTGCTGCGACATCTGTTTGCGCAAGGCGTCACGCTGGTGGCCACCTCCAACGTCGCGCCGACCGACCTCTATCGCGGGGGGTTGCAACGACAGCAATTTCTGCCGGCCATCGACCTTCTGGAGAGCAGGACCGAGGTCGTTGAAATAGCGCCCGGCGAAGATTTCCGCTTGCGCGCCCGGACCGCCGAACAGACTTACCATATCCCTGCGGATCGCGCCGGGGATGCTGCACTTGCCCGCCAATTCGACCGCCTCTGCGCGCATCACCGCACCGAGGAGACGTGCCTGATGGTACAAGGTCGCCAACTCAAGGTTCGCGCGATCGGCCATCAGATCGCCTGGTTCGACTTCGACGTGATCTGCGGTCCGGGCCGGAGCCAGCAAGACTATCTCGAATTGGCCGCACGGTTTGAGACATTGCTGATCAGCGGCATTCCCGTCCTGGACGAAAGGCAAGAAGACGCCGCGCGGCGGCTGATTCATCTGGTCGACGTGGCCTATGACCATCGCCTGGCACTCTTCATCACTGCCGACGCCGATGCAACATCCCTCTACCAAGGGCAAAAACTAACTTTTGAGTTCCAACGTACAGCCAGTCGATTACAGGAAATGGGAAGTAGCGCATACCTCGCCCAACATCATCGCCCCTGACGGTCAGTCTGCGTTTTTCCTCTTGCCAACGCGGCGCGCGGCGGGCCTGCCTTTGACCTGCCCCCCCCGTTTTCCGGGCCAGACTGATTTCAGTAGAGTCCGTTTCCCAGGAAAGGACCGACGTCCCCCCGCTTTCAGTAGCGGTTCGATCTAGAGTCCTGGGTTGATGGTAG
>DAOKZK010000043.1:0-21241 GCA_035325645.1 Candidatus Macondimonas sp.
CCACCAGGGCGATTGCGACATACTGGAACTCAACATCGTTCTGCCGGATCGCTGAGCTTCGCCGTCGTCGTGATCCTGGTCAGAAACGGCGGCGATCGCGGTGCCGAGCTTGCCGGCCAGCGCCTCGGCCAGCTCCAGCTCCTTGTCGGTCTGGCGCTCGTTGCAGACGAGCCCGCCCAGGCGCACGCCGCCGGAGTTGGCGTACTTCAGAATGCCCTTGGAGATGTTGTTGGCCGCGTACATGGCCATCATCTCGCCGGACATGACGATGTAGATTTCCTGCGCCTTGTTCTCGCGGATGGGCATGGCGAAGCCGCCGCACACCACATCCCCCAGCACGTCGTAGGACACGTAGTCGATGTCTTCGTAGGCGCCTTCCTCTTCCAGGAAGTCGATGGACGTGATCACGCCGCGTCCGGCGCAGCCGACACCCGGCTCCGGACCGCCCGATTCCACGCAGCGGATGTCGCGGTAGCCGACCTTCATCACGTCTTCGAGGTCGAGGTCTTCCACCGTACCGGCGGCGGCCGCCAGCGACAGGATGGTGTCCTGCGCCTTGGCGTGCAGGATCAGGCGGGTCGAGTCGGCCTTGGGATCACAGCCGACGATGAGGATGCGCTGGCCCATTTCGGCCAGGGCCGCGAGGGTGTTCTGGGAGGTGGTGGACTTGCCGATGCCACCTTTGCCGTAAAAGGCGATTTGCCGTAATCCGTCCATCGAAATCTCCTTGCAAGATGCCGTGTGAAAACGTTCGCAACTGCCGTGTGTGATGTGTCGAGGATGGTTGCCTCCCGCTTCCGCAATGCGGCATCGTTATGGGACGACCACCAGCCGATCCCTGTTTTGCAACCACTGCGCCAACTCTCCCAAATCGCACGCAAGCGATTGCTTTAAATAGAAAGAAATGCATCTATTCGACCGCCGGAACCCCGCTTGGCGGCTGTGACAAACCCGACATCCGCGCGCCCATCTGTCTGAAACGACACATCCCTCACGACCGCGTCGGCGTTGCGCCGCGAGGATCGTCTGGCGCGGCCACGCCGCCGCGGTATGGATGTTGCTTGGGCTCAAAGCGTGCCGGCTCATCGGGCCGGCGCCCCGCCTTCCCCGCCCAACATCATTCGAGGAATTCACCATGCAAATCGGAGTGGAAAGTGCCCGCGCGGTCGAGAACCGGCGCATCTTCGTCGTGGACACCGACGAAATCATTCGCGCCGCGCTGCAATTCATGCTGCACGACGAGAACGAGGCGCATGAGATCGATTCGATCGAGGCTGCCTTGAAGAAGGCCGCCGACTGGCCGCCGGATCTGGTTCTGGTCGGTCAGGGCCTGCTGCAGAGCGCAGGACCCGATGCGCTCTCGCCCCTGCGCGAAGCGCTGGGCGACACGCCGCTGGTGCTGGTCGGTGACGGCGCCGAGCCCGCCGTCGCGGCGGCGGTGGCCGCGGGAGTCCATGCCGTGATCGGGCTGCCACTGCGTCTGGAGCCCGTTCGGGAGACCGTCGATCGCGCCCTGGGTCGCGCGTGAGGATCTGGCGGATGTCGGCCAAGACGTGTTCGGTTCGCGACAAGGGCGCCGCGTCGAGCGGGCCGGCTTCAGGTCCGGCAACTGATTGCGATCAACGCCGCGCCAAGGACTTGAAGCGCACGGGGCGACCTTGGCACAGCCATTGCTCGGAGCCTTGCAAGTCCACTGCGGTACCCGTGCCGCCCGGCGGAAATACTTAAAGCACCAGGGGTGTCGACATGACCAGCGCCCAATCGCTTCCCGTCTACCTCGATTACTCGGCCACCACGCCGGTGGCGCCCGAGGTGGCGGAAAAGATGATCCCCTACCTCACGGAGCAGTTCGGCAACCCGGCCAGCCGCACGCATGCCTACGGCTGGCAGGCCGAGGAGGCCGTGGAGGCCGCCCGCGCACAGGTGGCCGAGCTGGTGGGCGCCGACCCCAAGGAGATCATCTGGACATCGGGCGCCACCGAATCGGACAACCTCGCCATCAAGGGCGCGGCGCGCTTCTATCGCCAGAAGGGCAACCACCTCGTCACGCTCTCCACCGAACACAAGGCGGTGCTGGACCCGATCCGCGAACTGGAACGCGAGGGCTACGCGGCGACCTATCTCGACCCACAGAGCAACGGCCTGCTCGACGTCGACGCCTTCACCCGCGCCCTGACCCCGGCAACGATTCTGGTGTCGGTGATGCTGGTCAACAACGAGATCGGCGTCATCCAGGACATTGCCGCCATCGGCGCCATCTGCCGCGAGCGCGGCATCCTGTTCCACGTCGATGCCGCCCAGGCCCCGGGCAAGGTGTCCATCGACCTCAAGACGCTGCCGGTCGACCTGATGTCGTTTTCGGCCCACAAGGTCTACGGCCCCAAGGGCATCGGCGCGCTCTACGTGCGGCGGCGCCCGCGCGTGCATCTCACGCCGCTGATCCACGGCGGTGGCCATGAGCGCGGCCTGCGCTCCGGCACCCTGCCGACCCACCAGATCGTCGGGATGGGTGCGGCCTACCGTCTGGCCGGCGAGCGGATGGCGAGCGAAAACGCGCGCATCCGCGCCCTGCGCGACCGCTTCCTGGCCGGCATCGCGGACATCGACGAGGTTTACATCAACGGCGATCTCGAGGCGCGCGTGCCGCACAACCTCAACGTCAGCTTCAACTTCGTGGAAGGCGAATCGCTGATGATGGCGGTCAAGGAGCTGGCGGTGTCCAGCGGCTCGGCCTGCACCTCGGCGAGCCTGGAACCCTCGCACGTCTTGCGCGCCTTGGGGCGCAGCGACGAACTCGCGCACAGCTCGCTGCGCATCACCCTGGGCCGCTACACCACGGAACAGGACATCGATTTCGCCGTCGCGTTGCTCAAAGACAAGGTCGGCAAGCTGCGCGCCCTCTCCCCGCTCTGGGACATGCATCTGCAGGGCATCGATCTGAACACGGTGCAATGGGCCGCCGCCCATTGATCCAACTGCGAAAGAGGTCATTCCAATGGCATACAGCGACAAGGTCATGGATCACTACGAAAACCCCCGCAACGTGGGCAACCTCGATACTGCCGAGTCCGACGTCGGCACCGGCATGGTCGGGGCTCCGGCCTGCGGGGACGTGATGCGGCTACAGATCCGGGTCAGCCCCGAGGACATCATCGAGGACGCCCGCTTCAAGACCTACGGCTGCGGCTCGGCCATCGCCTCGAGCTCGCTGGTCACCGAATGGGTAAAGGGCAAGACCCTGGAGGAAGCGCTCACCATCAAAAACGCCGAAATCGCCGAGGAACTGGCGCTACCGCCGGTGAAGATCCACTGCTCGGTGCTGGCCGAGGACGCCATCAAGGCGGCCGTTGCCGACTATCGCGCCAAGCAGGGCGTCGAGACCGAATCTGCCGCTTCCGCGGCCTGACCGCTACCTTGGGAGAATTGCCATGTCCGCCGTCGCCACGCCCACCCCTCCCCCGCTGCTGCTCACGCCCAACGCGATTGGCAAGATCAAGGATCTGATCAGCGAGGAAAACAATGCCGCGCTCAAGCTGCGGGTCTATGTGACCGGCGGCGGCTGCTCGGGTTTCAGCTACGGCTTTGCCTTCGAGGAAACGAGCGCCGAGGCCGAGCGCCTGATCGAAGCCACACGCGCAGCGCTGAACACCGACGGCGCGGCGCTGCTGGACGATGCCGAAATCGCGGCATTGCTCGGTGCCCTGCAACGACTGGACGCCACGCTGGCCGGCAGCGACAGCGCGGCGATCACCGCGGCCAAGGCCGACCTCGAACGGCTCACCGATCCGTTTGCGGCGCGCCGCATGGACCACAACATCCGCACCGCGCTGGCCGGACGCCGGGTGGGCGAGATCGGAGGCTGACGTGACCCGACTCACCGTACTCCCGCATCCGGACCTCTGCCCCGAGGGTGCCGAGGTCGAAGCCGCGCCGGGCGCGCGCCTGTCCGACGCGCTCCTCACAGCAGGTGTGGCGATCGAACACGCTTGTGAGAAGGCCTGCGTGTGCACCACCTGCCACGTGGTGATCCGCCGCGGTTTCGAGTCGCTGCGCGCGGCCAGCGACGACGAGGAAGACCAGCTCGGCAAGGCCTGGGGACTCGAGCCCACCTCGCGTCTGTCCTGCCAGGTGCGCATCCCGCTGAGCGGCGAGCTGGCGGTGGAAATTCCGCGCTACAGCCGCAACTTCGTGCGCGAACACTGAAGGAGCGCGCGATGAAATGGACCGATGTGCTGCCGATCGCCCAGTCGCTCGCCGAGCGTCACCCCGAGGTGGATCCGCGCGCCCTGCGTTTCACCGACCTGCACCGCTGGGTGACTGAGCTCGACGGCTTTGCCGATGATCCGACCCGTTCCAACGAGCGGGTGTTGGAAGCGATCCAGATGGCCTGGATCGAGGAAATGGATTGAACCGGTTGTGTATCCCTGCTCTCTGAGGAGTTCGCTGACATGTCCCTGCTCACCATCATGCCGTCCGGAAAAACCATCGAGACCGCCGAGGGGCAAACCCTGCTGGAATTGATCCTGGCGGCCGGCGAATCCATCCCCCACAAATGCGAGGGCAACGCCAAGTGCGGCAGTTGCCACATCTTTGTCCAGTCGGGCCGCAAGAGTCTGTCCCGGATCGGCACGCTGGAAAACGAGAAGCTGGACAGCATCGTCGGCGTGGGCTCCAAGTCGCGCCTGGCCTGCCAGACCCGCATCGCCGGAACCGAGGACATCAGCGTGGAGCTGCTGGGTTTCGCCTCCGGCTTTTGATCGCCGCCGGAACCGCCGTGTCGGCCTCGCCGGAGTACCGTCCAGTAACTCCACGATACCGAACTCGTCGATGGCTTCAGCGCGTGGCGACGGCCGGATGCGCGGCGGTGAGCGCTCCGAACTCCGGCGAGGGTCGGAGCTGGCGCCATCGCCTGATTCCAGTCTCGATCCGCAATCCGGCGTGGGGTACCCTGCCACCGGGTACTGCGGGATCGATGCGACGGGCGCTCACGCGTGCCGCGAGCAATGCCGGAACCGTCGCTCCGCACGGGCCGCTCGTCCTTCTGCTGAGCCACGCCGCTGCAAGCAGCCGGTTGGCCTGTAACCGACAAGGGGCGCGCGGAGTGCGCAGGCGTGCCCACCGCGTCGTGATCCTGATCAAGAATCGATCACCGGCATCTGCTATCGTGTCCAGCGATCCGCAACCGACTGGAGAAGTGCCATGACTCAGGTCGAAAAGACCGTCTGGGTTCTCGTCGCCGACGCCGCACGCGCCCGGATATATCGTGCAGACAGCCCCCGTGGCGCCTTGGTCGAGCTGGAAGATGCCGTCCATCCCGCGTCGAGGCTGCCCGGCCGGGACATCCTCGCCGACCGACCGGGTCGCGCACTCGATTCCCATGGCCAGCACCGTCACGGCATGGAACCGTCGATCGATCCCAAGGATGCGGAAGCACGGCGCTTTGCCGGAGAGCTCGCCGGAACCCTGCGGCACCACCACCAGGCCCACGCGTTCACGCATCTCATCCTGGTGGCGCCGCCGCGCTTCTTGGGGTTTCTGCGCGACGCGCTGGATCCCCAGATCGCCAAGCATGTGATCGAAAGCTTCGATCTCGACCTGACCCACTGTGAAACCGCCGAGGCCGTACGGTCACACCTGCCGGAACGGCTGTACTGAGGCTCAGGGCCGGGTCGCGTGCACAAGGGGCCTTGGCGGCCCCTTTTTCTGCCCCGATCGTTCAGCGCTCGGCATTCTCCAAATGGCTGTGGTGCCGTGCGTAAAGGAAGTAGATCGCCAAACCCAGCGCCATCCAGATGACGAAACGCCAGAGCGTGACGGTATCCAGGCTCGCGATGAGGTAACTGCAAAAGCCGATTGCCAGCAGCGGCACCCACGGCATGAACGGCGTCCGGAACGGACGATGCAGTTCGGGACGCGTGTAGCGCAACACCATCACGGCAATCGACACGAGGATGAACGCAGCCAGTGTGCCGACATTCACCAGTTCAGCCACCTGCTGGATCGGCATGAAGCCCGCAACCAGCGATACCACCAGTCCCGTCGCAATGACGACGCGAAATGGCGTCCGGAAACGTGGATGAACATTCGAAAAAACGGGCGGTAAAAGACCGTCGCGCGACATGGCGAAGAAAATCCGGCTCTGCCCGTAAAGCAGCACCAGCAGGACCGAACTCAACCCGGCGATGGCGCCCACACTGATCAGGCCCGCCGCCGTGTGTGCGCCGATCATCGCAAGCGCCGCGGCAACCGGATCCGGAACATTGAGCTGGGTGTAGGGCACGACCCCGGTGAGTGCCGCGGCCACGGCGATGTAGATCAGGGTGCAGATCAGAAGCGAGCCCAGAATGCCGCGCGGGATGTCGCGCTGCGGATCGCGCGCCTCCTCCGCTGCCGTCGAGACCGCGTCGAACCCGATGTAGGCGAAAAAGATCAGCCCGGCGCCGCCGACCACGCCACTCCAGCCGAACGGGAAATAGGGATCCCAATGCGTGACGTCGACCTTGGGAATGGCCGTGATCAGAAACAGGGCGATGATGCCGAGCTTGAGCACCACGACGGCATTGTTGAATCGGCTGCTCTCGCGCACCCCGACCGCCAGGAGGGCACTGACGGCGAGAATGACCGCGAACGCCGGCAGATTGATCCAGCCGCCGTCAAACGGGGTGCGTGTCAGCGCCTCCGGCAAAGCCATCCCCAGCCCGCCCAGCACCCGGTTGAAGTACCCCGACCAACCGATGGCGACCGCCGCCGAGGCCACGGCATATTCCAGAATGAGATCCCAGCCGATGATCCAGGCGGCCAGTTCTCCCAGGGTCACATAGGAATAGGTGTAGGCGCTGCCCGAAACCGGCACGGTACTGGCAAATTCCGCGTAGACCAGAGCCGCGAACAGACAGGCCAGCCCTGCGATCGCGAACGACAGCGTCAGCGCGGGCCCGGCTTTGGTGGCCGCTGCAATCCCCGTGAGGACGAAGATACCCGCGCCGATGACAGCCCCGATGCCGAGGAAGGTGAGATCGAGGCCGGACAGGACACGATGCAGTCCCGTCTCGCCCGTCGCCAATGCCGCGTCGATCGGCTTGGTCCGCCGCCATCCCTGTGCCGCCATGGTCCCCTCCCATTCAGTGACCGATCGATACGACCCCTCGGTACAGGATCGCGCTCATATCTATACGAATATCGTGCCGCCTGCCCGCCGGCCATTCTAGCCGGACATCCACTCCGACGGGTGGCATGGGAGAAAACGCAGCCTGGAGCGCCCCAGCACATGACCCATTGGGTTCGCCCGGCATCCGGGGTATACTTTGCGGCCCTGATCCTGTGCCGGGATGGCGGAACTGGTAGACGCGCCGGACTCAAAATCCGGTTCCCGTGAGGGAGTGCGAGTTCGACTCTCGCTCCCGGCACCACCATCGAGCGATCACCCCGCGGGACCACCGCCCACCCGCAGCGCGACTCGCACAACCCCCACCCGAGGTGCCGAAAGACAAGCTGCCGCCTTAGAATGACCCTTGCGGCAAACAGCCGCTGGGGAGTGAACCATGGCGCCGGCTTTGCTGAATCTTCTGTCTCAACTGGATCTTGAAACCCTCGATGAAAACCTGTTCCGCGGGACCAGCGCGGACTTGGGGGGATTCAGTGTTTTCGGCGGACAGGTCGTCGCCCAGGCGCTGGTCGCGGCGCAGCGCACCCTCGATCCCGCCCGTTCGGCCCACTCCCTGCACGCCTACTTCCTGCGTCCGGGCGACATGAAAGCGTCCATCGTCTATCAGGTGGAATGCCTGCGCGACGGCAAAAGCTTTGCCACCCGCCGCGTGCTCGCGCTGCAACACGGCAAGCCGATCTTCAGCCTCTCGGCCTCCTTCCAGGTGGCCGAAGAGGGGCTCGATCACCAGGCCCCCGCGCCGCAGGCACCGCCCCCCGAGTCCTTGCCCACCGAGCAGGAACTGCGGGCACGGCTGGCGGAGCGAGTCCCCGAGCCCTTGCGCCGATTCTTGAACCGGGAGGTTGGGATCGAGATGCGTCCCGTGGCGCCGGTGGATTTCTTCACCCCGGAACGGCGTGCGCCCATCCAACAGGTCTGGCTCCGCGTCGCCCATCCACTCCCCGACGAGCCTGGCCTGCATCGCGCCCTGCTCGCCTACGCTTCGGACTTCAACCTCTTGGGTACCAGCCTGCTGCCGCATGGCATCACCTTTTTCCAGGGCAACCTGCAGGGCGCGAGCCTGGATCACGCCCTGTGGTTTCATCGGCCGTTCCGCATCGACGACTGGATTCTCTATCACATGGAAAGCCCGAGCGCGTCCGGCGCCCGAGGCTTCAATCTGGGTGGCTTCTATACCCGCGACGGACGACGCATCGCCTCCAGCGCCCAGGAAGGCCTGTTGCGCCTGCGCATGGGAACCCGCCCCACCTGACCGCATCCGCTGCCGGGTAGGGCGTCCGGTTCAGGCGCCCGCCGCAGCCGCTGCCAATGCCGCGCCGTAGCTCTCCTTGACCTCGCGGCGCTGGATCTTGCCGACCGGCGAGACGGGCAGTTCCTTGGCGAAAACCACCGAACGGGGTTTCTTGTAGCCGGCGATGCGACCCTCGCAATGTGCGATGACCGCATCGGCGGTGAGCGACGTGCCAGCCTTGGCCACCACCACCGCCCGCACCGACTGACCCCATTTCTCATCCGGCACGCCGATCACGCAGGCCTGGGCGATGGCCGGATGTTCCAGCAGAACCTCTTCGACCTCGTGCGGGAAGATTTTCTCGCCGCCGCTCGAGATGCATTCCTTCTTGCGCTCCACTACCCGCAGATCGCCGTCGGCATCGAAATAACCGAGATCGCCGCTGTAGAGCCAGCCGTTGCGCACGGTCTCGGCGGTCTTGTCCGGTTCGTTGAAATAGCCTTTCATCACCGAGCCGCTGCGGTAGATGATTTCCCCCACCTCGCCGGGGGCCACGTCGCGATCCTGCTCGTCGACGATGCGGGTTTCCACCACGGGCTTGCCGACGCAGTGGTCCTTCAGCGAGGCGGGACTGAAGTCGAAGCGGAAGGAGGTCACGGGCGTCATCTCGGTCTGGCCGAAGCCGTCGGCGATCACCACGCCGGGGAAAGCCGCGAAGATCCTGCGCTTGAGCGAGGCCGGACACACGCCGGCGCCGGTCGCGCAGGCCAGCACCGAACTGCGGTCGAAGCGGTCGATGTCAGGGTAGTCGACCAGCATGCGCCAGGCGGTCGGGACATTCCCCAGCAGCAGCGGCCGTTCGGTCTCGACCAGCTTCAGCACCGCCTCCGGATCGAAGCTGACGCTGCGCGGCATGACGAGCGTCATGTTGCCAAGCAGTGGCGCCAACACGGCGAGTTGGTAGGCGGCGTCATGGAACATGGGGAACGACGGCATCATGGCCTTGATCGGCTGGCGCGCGCCCACGCGCACGGCCAGCGCACTGCCGATGAACCGATCGGCCAGCCGGATGACGCCCTGCTGCAGCCAGCGTCGCCCCAGCACATAGCGCACCGGCGCTGACTTGACGATACCGACCACCGGCCCGGGCAGACGCCGCCGCAGCATGGCCTCCAGATCCGGCGTCACGCGAAAACCGCCCAAGGAGCCGACCACGGTGCGGACGATGGACTGCACCATGCGCACATGGTTGCCGTAGGTGAGCATCACGCCCTTGGGCATGCCGGTGGTGCCGCCCGTGTAGCAGAGCACGCAGGTGTCTTCCAGTGTGGTCGGGCCGACGGGAAACACGGGGCTGCTGCGGCTGATCAGCGTTTCATAGGCATGCGCGCCCGCGAATTCCGGCGTGTCGAGGCCCACGTATTGCACCACCGTAGGCATCTGGTCACGCGCCTGGGCGACACCCTCCTGCCAGAGGCGCTCGAACAGAAAGGCCTTGGCTTGGCAATGATTGGCCTGATAGGCGATCTCGCGCGCCGTGAAGCGGTAGTTCATGGGAACAGGGATGGCGCCCAGCTTCTGTACGGCGTAATTGGCCTCGAAGAAGGCCGGACAGTTGTGGAACATCAGGATCACCCGATCGCCGGGGCCCACTCCCAGTCCCGCCAGCCCATGCGCGAGCCGGCTGGCGCGATCGTCGAGTTCGCGCCAGCTCACGCGCTGATCGCCGTAGACCAGAAACACCCCCTCGGGGTTGTACCGGACGCAGCGCCGCAGCGCCTCTTCCATGAAATTGGGCGTCATATGCTTCTCCTTGCCTCGAGATTCACCCATCGAAGCCCGCTCCTGGGCTCTCAGGGAGTATAGAAGCGCAAAAAGCGACCATCGGCCCATGTGCGTCCGTAACGGGGATCGCTCGCTCTTGACCGGAACGGCGGTTCTCATGGGACCATGGCGACCTTTGCCACCGAGGTCGCGCCCATGTCCCGCACCGCGCCGCTGATTCTGGCGTCCACGTCCATCTACCGCCGCGCCCTGCTCGAGCGCCTGCACTTGCCCTTTGCCTGCGCGGCGCCGGAGGTCGACGAAACGGCGCAGCAAAACGAGTCGCCGGAAGCGCTGGTGCACCGCCTGTCGCTCGCCAAGGCACAGGCTGTCGCCATCCGGCATCCCGATGCCGTGATCATCGGCGGGGATCAGGTGGCCGTGGGGACCGATCAGCGCGTGCTGGGCAAACCGCGCACAGTCGAGCGGGCCTGCGCCCAGCTCGGCCAACTGTCGGGGCAGGCGGTGCGGTTTTTGAGCGGGCTGTGTGTGCTCGATGCGGCCCGCGGCGCACACGAGCTGGCGATCGTCACCACCACGGTGCGCTTCCGCGTGCTGGAGGATGCCGAGATTCGCCGCTATGTGGCGCGCGACCAACCGCTCGACTGCGCCGGCGCGCTGCGCAGCGAAGCCTTGGGGATCACGCTGTGCGAGGCCATCGACAGCGACGACCCCACGGCGCTCATGGGCCTGCCGCTGATCCGGCTGGCCGCCATGCTGCGCCGTGCCGGCTACGAGCTGCCCTGAAGCATGGCCGGCGTCGAGGCGCGCAGCGCCTCGAGGACTTGCATCAGATCCGCAGGCATGGGCGCCTTGAAGCGCAGCGGCTTGCCTTCGTCCAGCGGCAGGATGAGTTCGGCTGCATGCAAAAACAGTCGCCGCAGCCCCAAGCGCGCCATGCGGCGGTTGAAGTCGCGATCCCCATAGCGATCATCACCCGCCAGGGCGTGGCCGGCGGCGCTGGCATGAACACGAATCTGATGGGTGCGGCCGGTGTCGATCGCCACCCGCATGAGACTGGCGCCCGGCAAGCGTTCGACCTCCTGGAAGCGGCTGACGGCCGCCTGTCCCGCTTCATCGTCCACCCGCACGGTGCGCTCGCCCTGCTCGCGATGCGCAACGTCGAGCGCCCGGCGCAGCACGGTGTGCGGCTCCGCCCAATGACCCGCGGTCAGGGTCATGTACACCTTGCCGCAGGCGCGATCGGCAAAGACGCGGTTCAGCATGAGCAAATCGGCGCGCGTCTTGGCCACCACCAGGCAGCCGCTGGTTCCGCGGTCGAGACGGTGCACCAGATTCAGATCGGGGCAATGCGGACGCAGGGCGCGCAGCACATCGATGAGGCCATAGGCCACCCCCGTGCCGGCATGGACCGCCAAGCCCGCCGGCTTGTTCACGACCAGCAGGCGATCGTCTTCGTAGAGGATGCGCGCGGCGATCTCGCCCATGAGTCCCGGCGGCGGCGCCGCCCGATCGCACACAGGCGTGCGCTGCAGGGGCGGCAGGCGCACCTGATCGCCCGCCTGGACGCGATAATCAGGCTTGGCACGCCGGCCATTTACGCGCACCTCGCCCGTGCGCAGGATGCGATAGACGTGCGGGCGCGGCAGGTCCTTCAACTGGCCCAGCAGAAAATTGTCCAGACGCTGGCCGGCGCGTTCGGCGGCGACCTCGACGTATTGCACGCCGGCGGTCATCGGACGCCCGGCGGGTGACTCGCCGCTCATGTGAGCGCATCCAGCAGACTCGCCAGCGTCCCGACGCCCTCCACCGCCATGCCGGCGATGGCCGCGCCGCGCCGGGGTACGTTGGCCTGCGGCACCAGCGCGCGGGTGAAGCCGTGCTTGGCCGCCTCCCGCAGGCGCTCCTCGCCGTAGGGCACGGGGCGCACTTCGCCCGAGAGCCCCAGTTCGCCGAACAGGATCGTGTGCTGGGCAATGGGCCGGTTGCGCAGGCTGGACACCACGGCCGCCGCCACCGGCAGATCGGCCGCCGTTTCGCTCACGCGGATGCCGCCGACCACGTTCAGGAACACGTCCTGGTTGAACAGCGCCACACTGCCGTGACGATGCAGAATCGCCAGCAGCAGCGCCAGCCGGTTGTGCTCCAGGCCCACGGTGAGACGCCGGGGATTGGCCAGCGGGCTGTCATCGACCAAGGCCTGGATCTCGAGCAGCAGGGGCCTGCTGCCCTCGCGGATGCAGGTCACCACGCTGCCGGCGGCGCTCTGCTCATGGCGCGACAGGAAGATCGCCGAGGGATGCGCGACTTCCTTGAGCCCCGCGTCGGTCATGGCGAAGACGCCCAGTTCGTTGACGGCACCGTAGCGGTTCTTCATCGCCCGCAGCATGCGATACCGCCCGCCCGGATCGCTCTCGAAGGACAGCACGGTGTCGACCATGTGCTCCAGCACGCGAGGGCCGGCCAGCGCGCCTTCCTTGGTGACATGGCCGATGAGCACGACGATGACGCCGCTCTGCTTGGCGTAGCGCACCAGTTGCGCTGCAGATTCACGCACCTGCCCTACCGATCCCGGCGCGCCGGGGAGTTGTTCGGTGTACATGGTCTGGATGGAATCGATCACCATCAGACCCGGCCGGCGCGCCTGAGCACAGGCGATGATGCGCTCGACCGCCGTTTCCGAAACCAGGGCCAGTGGCGCCTCGGGCAATCCTAAGCGCCGGGCGCGCAGGGCGATCTGCTGCAGCGACTCCTCCCCCGCCACGTACAGCGCGGGCAGATGCGCCTGCAGGCCGACCGCCAGCTGCAGCAGCAGCGTCGACTTGCCGATCCCCGGGTCGCCGCCGATTAGGATCACCGCCCCGGGCACGAGACCTCCGCCGAGCACGCGGTCCATCTCTCCCACACCGGTGGGCGTGCGGGGTTCCTGTGCGCCCTCGACCTCTGTCAGCAGCCGCACGGCCGAGAGCTGGCCGGCATAACCGGTGCGCCCCGCCGATACAGGCGGGCCAATCGACTCGACGAGGGTGTTCCATGCCCCGCAATCGGCGCACTGACCCGCCCACTTCGATGCCACGGCCCCGCAGGCGCTGCACACAAAGGCGGATTTGCTTTTGCTCATGGGGCGTATTCAATGTTGGACGATCGCAGCCGATCTTAGCATGGGGCGGCGGCTGTCCTTCGGCTGCGATCCCTTCGTTCATCCGCGTCAGACGGGACACCGATGACCCAGCGCCTCCACATCGAATTCTGCGGCCAAAGCGATACCGGCAGAGTCCGCAGCCATAACGAGGACAGTATCGAGATCGATCCGGTCTCCGGATTGGCCGTACTCGCCGACGGCATGGGCGGCTACAACGCCGGCGAGGTCGCCAGCAAGCTGGCCGTGCGCAGCGTCGGATTCCTGGTCCGTCAGCGACTCGCCCGACTGGAACCTGCGCTCCCGCCGGATGCCGTAACGCCCACACCCGCCGGGCTGCTGCTGAAGGAATCCGTACAGCTCGCCAATCAGCGCATCCTGAAAACGGCCAGCACACGTGCCGAATACCGCGGCATGGGCACCACCGTCGTTGCGGCCCTGTTCATGGGAGATCGCGTGCATGTGGCCCATGTCGGCGATTCACGTCTGTACCGGTTCCGCGACGATCAATTGCATCGGCTCACGACGGATCATTCGCTGAAGGAGGAACTCGTGGCACGCGGCATGTTCAGCGCAGAGGAGGTCAGGCGACTGGGGAAAAGCAATGTCGTGACCCGCGCGCTGGGCGTCGATGCAGCGGTGGACGTCAGCCTGGGAGAGCATGACGTGCGTCATGGGGATCTGTTCCTGCTTTGCTCCGATGGGCTGCATGACGTCCTGAGCGAAGAGGACATCCTGGCCAATCTGCGTCGATTCATGCCGGATCTTCCGCGCCTGACCCGGGCACTGGTACAGGCGGCCAACGCGCGTGGCGGCAAGGACAACATATCGGTCATCCTCGGCTGGGCCGAGCCCGCTGCGGAGACACGGGAACGGACATCCTGGTGGCAGCGGCGACCGTGGCGGAGCCGCCCGCAAAACAATAACAAGAAAGCGTCTTAGGGGAACATCGCCATGGCCAAGATCATCCTGCTCGCCAATCAGGTCGCCATTCGCGAATGGCCGCTCGACAAGGAACGCCTGAGCATCGGCCGTGCCCGCAGCAACGACATCCACCTCGACGATCCGGCCGTCAGCAGTCACCACGCCGCCATCTGTCTGATCGCTGGCGCGGCCTTCGTGGAAGATCTGGGCAGTACCAACGGCACGCTTCTCAATGATGCGCCTGTCCAGCGTGCCCTGTTGCGCAACCGGGACGAGGTGACGGTCGCCCCCTTTCACCTGCGCTATGAAGAGTCGCTGGCCGACGAAGGACTCGAGCAGACCGTCGTCCTGTCGGCCAGCGCGCTGCCGACCCCGGCCGAACGTCCCGTAGAAGTCGCGACATCCGATCCCGGTCGGCCCGTCCGCAGGCCTGGGCCTACCCGGGGACCCCGCGCGCGGCTGCAACTGCTGAGCGGTCGGCAGGTCGGTCGATCGATGGAGCTCGTCAAGCCGCTGACCACACTGGGCCGCCCCGGGGTTCAGGTCGCTGCCATCCGCCGTTTACAAACCGGCTACACGCTCCACTATGTGCCCACCGCCGGAGACGGGGGGGCGCCGCCCAAGGTGAATGGCAAGACGATGGGTGCCGGCCCCTACGTGCTCCAGGACAATGACGTGATCGAACTGGCCGGCATCACCCTGGGATTCTTCGCCTCGGACGCAACCGCATGAGCCTGCCGGTCGCTTAGGGATGGATCGACGCCAGCGCATCGGCGATCTGGACCCGCGAGATCGGACGAACCGTCCCGTGCCGGGTGCGCAGTGCGTACACCAAGGAGCCATTGGCGGGATCGATGCGGACATGCGCCGGACCGGCGCCCGGCTGGTGGACACGAAGCACTTCATTGCGCGCCAGCAGTTCCCGTACCTCGCGCAGCTCTTTGTAGATGCGCTCGACGCACACGGCATAGCGCCGCAGCTTGCGGCCATAGCGCACGTCCCGCCGCAATCGGGAGATCACCTTGCGCAAATTCGCCGAGCCGGCGATCTGCTCACTGATCTCGACCGATACCGATGCCGTGCTGACCTGATCGCTGAGGCCCGGATGCGTCAGGACGACGCGCGCCTGTTCCCGCCATGCATGCAGAAGATCATAAGCGGCCATCATCCACATCTCCGACAGCGCTCCGAGAAGCACTTCGTCCTCCGGCATGGCCGGCGCCTGGCGATAGGTGTCCTCCAGTGAGCGAAGATAGGAGTCGGCCAGACTCAAATGATGGGCGCGCAAATGAAAAAAGGCGTCCTCGAAGAACGGCATGCGCCGCAGGTTGTCCAGCATGCTGCCGGCACGGCGCTCCGTCGTCGATTGGGTCGAGGTATCGATGTGCATGCCGCGCTGTCGATGGATGTCCTGCTGCTTTGCATCGGCCGGAGAATGGCCAGGTTGAGGCCGCCGGCAAAGTCCGGGCTGGTGAACTATGGTTTCCACAAGCCCCTGCGGGAGACAGTGATCATGGAGCAGATGACGGGAAAGATCTGCCTGGTGACCGGCGCCAACTCCGGCATCGGGCTGGCGACCGCGACGGGACTGGCGCGGATGGGCGCAACGGTCGTCCTGGTTTGCCGCGATCCGGCGCGCGGCGCGGCCGCCCAGGCGCAGATTCGCCGCGCCAGCGGCAACGATCAGGTGGATCTGCTGCAAGCCGATCTCGCCGATCTTGCGCAGGTCAGGCGGGTGGCGGACGACTATCGGGCGTGTTATCCGCGGCTCGACGTCCTGATCCACAACGCCGGCATCATGAAGAAGCACCGCGAGGTTTCGGCCGATGGTCATGAACTGCAGTTTGCGGTGCACTTTCTGGCGCCGTTTCTGCTGACGCACGGCCTGCGCGATGCGCTCGCGGCCGCCCCGGCCGCCCGTGTCATTGCCGTTGCCTCCATGCTGCATCGCTTCGGGCGACTCGATTTCGACGATCTGCAGGCGACGCAGCAGTATTCCATGTGGCGTCAGTACGGCGCTTCCAAGCTGGCCACCATCGCCTTCACCTATGAACTGGCGCGCCGCCTGGAGAACACCAACATCACCGCCAACTGCCTGCATCCCGGCGTCATCGGCTCGAACATCGAAAGCAATCCGCGCTGGCTGCGCCCGTTCCTCGCCAGCCCCGAAAAAGGCGCGCGGACCCCGATCTACCTCGCCACATCGGCGGATGTGGAGGGCGTGAGCGGCCGCTACTTCATCGCCTGTACGCCGCGCGAGAGCACGCCGGCCAGCCGTGATCCAACCCTCGCGCGCCGACTGTGGCAGACCGGAGAAACCTTGACCGGGGCAGTCTGGGCCGCCTGAGTCGGCCCCTGGGCGATCGGCTACAATGGCGGCCGTTTCGTTCACCAGCCGGACGCCCCCTCATGACCGCCATCAAGCAGGACGACCTGATCCAGAGCGTCGCCGACGCCCTGCAATTCATCTCCTATTATCATCCGCTCGACTTCATCCAGGCCGTCCATGCGGCCTACGAGCGCGAGCAGAATCCGGCCGCCAAGGATGCGATGGCGCAGATCCTGATCAACTCGCGCCTGTGTGCCGAGGGTCATCGGCCGATCTGTCAGGACACCGGCATCGT
This sequence comes from Candidatus Macondimonas sp., assembly GCA_035325645.1. Taxonomy (GTDB): domain Bacteria; phylum Pseudomonadota; class Gammaproteobacteria; order UBA5335; family UBA5335; genus Macondimonas. The sequence continues at coordinate 16,869 of DAOKZK010000043.1, forward strand.
CACCGTGTTCATGAAGATCGGCATGGACGTGCGCTGGGCGGACGCGACCATGAGCGTGACGGACATGGTCAACGAGGGCGTGCGCCGCGCCTATCTCGATCCGGACAACGTGCTGCGCGCCTCGGTGCTGGCCGATCCGGCCGGCAAGCGCGTCAACACGCGCGACAACACGCCGGCCGTGATTCACATGGAACTGGTCCCGGGCGCCACCGTGGATGTCCAGGTGGCAGCCAAGGGCGGTGGTTCGGAGGCCAAGTCCAAATTCGTCATGCTCAACCCCTCGGATTCCATCGTCGACTGGGTGCTCAAAACCGTGCCGACCATGGGCGCCGGCTGGTGTCCGCCGGGGATGTTGGGCATCGGCATCGGCGGCACTGCGGAAAAGGCCATGCTGCTGGCCAAGGAATCCCTGATGGAGCCGGTGGATATCCAGGATCTGATCGCGCGCGGCCCGGCCAATCGCGCCGAGGAGCTACGGCTGGAGATCTACGACAAGGTCAACGCGCTGGGCATCGGTGCGCAGGGGCTGGGCGGGCTGACCACGGTGGTGGACGTGAAGGTCCGGGACTACCCCACCCACGCCGCCAATCTGCCGGTGGCGATGATCCCCAACTGCGCCGCCACCCGTCATGCGCACTTCGTGCTCGACGGCGCGGGCCCTGCCGAACTCACCCCGCCGCGCGTGGAAGACTGGCCGCAGGTCACCTGGAATGTCGGCAGCGCGCGCCGGGTCGATTTGAACACCATCACGCGCGAGGAGGTGGCGAGCTGGCAGTGCGGGGAGACCTTGCTGCTGTCCGGGCGCATGCTCACCGGTCGGGATGCGGCGCACAAGAAGATGGTCGACATGCTGGCGCGTGGCGAGCCGCTTCCGGTCGACTTCCGCAACCGCTTCATCTACTACGTCGGCCCGGTCGATCCGGTGCGCGACGAAGTGGTGGGCCCCGCGGGCCCCACCACCGCCACCCGTATGGACAAGTTCACTCGCACCCTGCTGGAGGCCACCGGCCTGCTCGGCATGATCGGCAAGTCCGAGCGCGGTCCGGCGGCCATCGAGGCCATCCGCGACAACCGCTCGGTCTATCTCATGGCCGTGGGCGGCGCGGCCTATCTCGTCTCCAAGGCGATCCGCCATGCCGAGGTCAAGGCCTTCCCGGAACTGGGCATGGAGGCGGTTTACGAGTTCGACGTGGTGGACATGCCGGTGACCGTGGCGGTGGATACGCAAGGCCGGTCCGTGCATGCGACCGGACCGAAGATCTGGCAGGCAAAAATCGGCAAGATTCCGGTCGAGGTCGCCTGAAACAAGGCGGGGCCAGCGCGCGCGAGGCGACGCGCCGGCGGATCAGATCGACGCCAGCAGGCGCTTGAGTTCCGGCACACAGGAACCGCAGCCGGTCCCGGCTTTCAGCTTCTCACCGATGGCCTCGACGGTGACGGCCTCGCCCTCGCGCATGGCCCGCAGCAAGCAATTGCGGCCGACCTGGAAACAGGAACAGACGATCTCGCCCTGATCTTCGATGACCCCCGGCGCCCGTCCGGCCAACAGGCTCATGCGCGACGGCCCGTCGAGGACGCTGGCCTCGAAGAGTCCTTCCAGCCAAGCCCAGGGCGGCAGCTTCCCCGACGGATCGACGAACAGACAGGATGCGAGTCGTCCCTGCCGAATCACGGCCGCCCGATAGCGCCCCGCGCCGCGATCGACATATTCAAGCCACTCATCGCTATCTTGGGCGCCCAGTCGGAGGCGGGCCCAGGATGACCAAGCGGTGGCCGGCGCCTGTGTCCCCGCCAGGCGATAGCGCCAGCAGCCATGCTGGCCCAGGGAGCGCACCCAGTAGTCGACGTCCCGTGTGTCGAGGTCCTCACGCACCAGCGCAAACCCTTCCCAGACGCATGGCTGCGGCAGGATCCTGAGCGGGGTGTGCTTGAACTCGGGCTCGCCGGAGACCGGATCGACCACTGGATTGACCAGGGCATCGACACGGCCGCTGGCCGCGAAACGATCGTTCCAGTGCATGGGCACGAACACACTGCCCTGGCGCTGGTCCCGGGAGATGCGCGCGCGGGCCACCATCGCGCCCCAAGCCGTCTCCAGCCGCGCCAGATCGTTGTCCCGCAGGCCGATCTGGGCGGCATCGAAGGGATGCAGTTCCGCGTAAGGCTCGGTGATGTGGGTGGACAATCGCGGCGCGCGTCCGGTGCGGGTCATGGTGTGCCACTGATCCCGGATCCGGCCCGTGTTGAGAACCAGTGGATAGTCCCCGTCCGGGCTGTTCGCCGGTGGCCGATGGCGAACCGGGATCAGGCGCGCGCGGCCATCGGGCGTATAAAAGCGGCCGTCGGCGAACATCCGTTGCGTCCCCGCGCCCGGTGCCTGCACCGGCCAAGCGATCGGCTCGAGCTGCGCGTAGTCCTCGGGCTTGAGATCGGCCAGACCGGCGAGATCGAAATCGCGCCGGCCGGCGTTCTCGAAGGCCGACAGGCGGGCATGCTCCTGAAAAATCTCGGCCGGGCTGGTGAATGAAAATCCTTGTGCGTAGCCCATGCGACGCGCGACCTCGCAGATGGCCCACCAGTCCGGTTTGGCCTCGCCGGGCGGCGACAGGAACGCCCGCTGGCGCGAGATGCAGCGCTCGGAATTGGTGACCGTGCCCTCGCGTTCGCCCCAACTGGCCGCGGGCAGGACCACGTCCGCCAAGGCCGTCGTGTCGGTCGGACACATGTCGGAAACGATCACCAGCGGGCAACCCCGCAGCGCCGCGCGCACCCGATCGCCATCGGGCAGGCTGACGGCGGGATTGGTCGCCATGATCCAGATCGCCTTGACATGCCCAGCGCCGACCGCCTCGAACAGATCCACCGCCTTGAGTCCCGCCCGCTCGGCAATGACCGGGCTGCCCCAAAAGCGCTGCACGAGGTCGCGGTGCTCGGCCGACTCGAGATCCAGATGCGCGGCGAGCTGATTCGCCAGCCCGCCCACCTCGCGACCGCCCATGGCATTGGGCTGACCGGTGATCGAGAACGGCCCCCTGCCCGGCTGCCCGATGCGGCCGGTGAACAGGTGGCAGTTGATGATGGCGTTGACCTTGTCCGTGCCGGCGGAGGACTGGTTGACGCCTTGGGAAAACAGCGTCACGACGCGCTCGGTGCGCGCAAACAGGTGATAGAACTGGGCAAGGTCCTCCTCCGCGACCCCGCAGGCGGCCGCGACCGCGGGAATCGAGGGCGCATCGGCGCAGGCGGCCTCGATTGCGGCGGCGTAACCGCTGGCATGCCGTTCCAGAAAGCCGAAGTCCGCTCGACCCTCGCGCGCGAGATGCGCGAGCAAGCCGTTGAACAGACGCACGTCGCTGCCGGGACCTACGGGCAGGTGCAAGGCCGCGAGATCGCAACTCGGCGTGCCGCGCGGGTCGATGACGACGATGGTGAGCTCAGGTCGCTCCGCCTTCGCCGCCTCGATGCGCCGATACAGGATCGGGTGACACCAGGCGAGGTTGGAGCCCACCAGCACCAGCAGGTCGGCCTGTTCCAGATCCTCGTAGCAGGTCGGCACGGTGTCGCTGCCGAAGGCGCGCTTGTGACCGGCCACGGCCGAGGACATGCACAGGCGCGAGTTGGTGTCGATGTTGGCCGAGCCGATGTAGCCCTTCATCAGCTTGTTGGCGACGTAGTAATCCTCGGTCAGGAGCTGGCCCGAGACGTACAAGGCCACGGAGTCGGGACCGTGCGCGTCGATGGTGCGACGCAGACCCGTTGCGACATGGTCCAACGCGGTCGCCCAGTCCACCGTCTGGCCGGCAATGCTGGGCTGAGTCAGCCGGGCCTCGTGGCCGACGGTTTCACCGAGCGCCATGCCCTTCGAGCAGAGCCGTCCGCGGTTGGCGGGATGAAGGGGATCGCCGGCCACCTCGACCGTCCCGTCCTGCCGCAGCGTCGCCAACACGCCGCAGCCGACCCCGCAGTACGGACAGGTCGTCCGCACGCGCTCGGATGCCGCGACAAGGGCATTCAAGCGCTCGCCTCGTGCAGCGCGATGAACACCCGCCCGTTCTCCACACGAATCGGGAAACACGTCGTTTCGCCCTCATCGGGCGCAATCGCCTGTCCCGTGTCCAGCGCGATGCCCATGTTGTGCAAGGGGCAGTAGACCTTGCGCTCGCAGACGATGCCCTGGGAGAGCGGCCCGCCGCGGTGGGGACAGCGATCACGCAGTGCAAAGACCTCGTCGGCGCGATTGCGGAAGACGGCAATGTCGCCTTGTGGGTGCTCAACGATGCGCGCGCCCAAGGCGGGAATGGCTTCCAAGGCCCCGACCTCGATCCACTGAAGCCCATCTGCAGCAGGGTTTTGTGTCGTACTCATCCAATGGC
>DAOKZK010000044.1:0-21238 GCA_035325645.1 Candidatus Macondimonas sp.
CGCGTCATCAGCGAGGTGCGCAGCCTCTCCCGCGGAGTCTGCGGCGTCTCCCGCAGACCGCCGGCGACGATCGAGTGGGAATGAGGGCATCGCCCTATCCGCTTGACAGGTTCCGTGTCGCGGAACATACTGGCGCATGATCCACTCGTTTGCCTGCTCCGACACGGCGGCGCTTTTTCATAGCCAGCCCGTACCGCAATTCAGGAACATCGAGCGCGTGGCGCGACGCAAGCTGCTGCAACTGCACGCCGCCACCGAGCTGGCCAGCCTGAGGATTCCTCCCGGCAACCAACTCGAAGCGCTGCAGGGCGACCGCAAGGGGCAGCACAGCATCCGGATCAACGACCAGTGGCGCCTGTGCTTCATCTGGCAAGACGACGGCGCACACCGGGTCGAGATCGTGGACTACCACTAGGAGCGGGAACATGGCGCAATTGCTCGACGAAATCCACCCCGGCGAAATCCTGCTGGAAGAGTTCATGAAGCCGATGGGCATCACCGCGCGCCAACTCGCGGCCGACATCGACGTTTCCCCCAGCCGCATCAGCGAACTGGTCAACGGCCGCCGCCCGATCACGGCGGATACCGCGCTGCGCCTGGGCCTCTATTTCGGCATGGACGCGCGGTTCTGGATGAACCTGCAAACGGAATACGACATGCGCGTCGCAACGCGCGAACTGAAGGACAGGATCGCGCCGCGGATTCGGGTGCATGAGCATGATGCGGCGTGAAGTGGCCCATAGAGCAGGACGATGACCGGCTCTCGGCGCATCATGCACCGAGTGTCGGTCTGATCGCGCCTGACCCACGATGTCCCCGCTAATCCTCGCTGACGATCGAGCGGGAGCGCGTCTGCCCAGACAGATGCCACGCCAAGGCGGGAACGAAATGCCACCCTTGAGCGGGTGACTGCATTTGTCTATTCACGCAGTCATGGCAAGCAGATGAGAGGTGTTGAATCATGGCAATCCTGACCGTAAGAAATGTGCCCGATGAGGTGCATCGCGCGTTGCGCGTGCAGGCAGCCCAACACGGCCGCAGCACGGAAGCGGAGGTGCGCGAGATTCTGGCGGCCGCAGTCAAGCCGGAAAAGCGCGTGCGGGTAGGGGACGCCCTTGCCGCCATCAGTCGCAAGGTCGGCCTGACCAATGAAGATTTCGCCGGCTTTGAGAACGTACGCGACGGAACGCTGGCCAAGCCGCTGAGCTTCGACTGAATGATCGTCCCGGATGCCAACGTCATCTTCGAGGCGATGAAGCCGGAGCCGGATGCGGCCTTGAGAGCCCGGTCTGAAAGATCAAGCGGCGGAAACCCTGTGCCTGTCGAGCGTCACGCTGGTCGAGTTGCTGTTTGGCATCCGCGCGCTGCTGGCGCTGTTCCAGGATCGCGTCCCTCCGTCGACACGGATGCCGCGCGCCACTACGCCGACCTGGCCGTGACAGTCCGGAACGGCGGCCGGGGTTTCCCGACGCCGGACGGCTACATCGCGGCCGTTGCCGCATCGCAGGGCTTCATCGTGGCATCGCGCGACACCTCGCCGTTTGAAGCGGCCGGTGTGACCGTCATCAACCCTTGGTGGGCGTAGAAGTGCGTGCTGTGATTGATCGACCTCGACCCTCTTGGCTCAATGTGTGCTCGCGCCGCATCATCAACGAAGTGCCCTGTGTCTCGCGCGTGGTCTACGACGTCTCCGGCAACCCGCCGGCAACGATTGAACCGGAGTGAGAATACGGAGCTTATTTCATGTGTCCTGATGTAAGCGCATCGGCTTCCAATCAGGAGGTTATTCGGGAAAAACACAATGTCACAAGGTGAAAGGATTCCGTTGCTCAAGGTTCCTCAATGGCTGGATAGTTGGGCCGAGGGAGGTTGGCATCCGCAGGATGGCCTTGATGAGCCGCCACATCATTTCTATGTGTCGTCTATACCGCTCCGCACGCTCTACGCCCTGTCCGATGTACGACGACGAGATATGAACGCCCGCAAACAGGCAAATCCCCAGCCCGGCTATCAACGTCCCCATGAAAGGGAACGTTCGGGGAAAATCGCTCGATATCTCCAGTATGGCTATCCGCTTTCCAGCCAGAGATCGCTTGATCCGACTGAACATCGCGATCTAATCCACCCCGGCTGGCTGCCCGGATCCGTCTTGGTCAATCTGCTCCCGGAAGGTGCCAAACGTACCCGTAGCGGAGAAGAGTTGGCGCTTCAGCCGCAACATGCGGCGCCGATAGTTGAGGACGGGGGCGCATCCTTCCTCATCTTGCCTCAAATACGCGGCAGCGAAAAACGCGTGCCGGACAACGCATTGGCGCCATTTGAAGTAATTGATGGGCAGCACCGGCTATTTGCAATCGCAGAGGGCTTCGACCCGGGTGACGACTATTGCGTGCCGGTCGTGCTTTTCCACAATCTGAGCCCGGCGTGGCAAGCCTATCTGTTCTGGGTCATCAATGTCGAGCCGAAGAAAATCAATCCCAGCCTCGCGTTTGATCTCTACCCCGAATTGCGCAATCAGAAATGGCTGGAAAGTGGAGAGGCTATCGCCATCTATCGTGAGCATCGCGCCCAAGAGCTCACCGAAATACTTTGGCGCCACCCCGAGAGCCCTTGGCGGGATCGGATCGAACTGTTTGGCAAACGTGTTGCCGGTCACGTATCGAACGCAGCCTTCATTCGTACGTTGATGGCCAGTTTCGTTCGTCCATGGGGCGCGAATGAAAAAATAGGCGGTCTTTTTGGGTCCATTGACCGACATGGGCGCAACTATGTTCTGCCTTGGAAACGCGCACAACAGGCAGCATTTCTCATTCGGATCTGGCAAAACATTGAAGAGGCGATAGGGCGCTCTGATGCGTCGTGGGTAAAGGCGTGCACGATCGAAAAAACTCAGGCCGAATTGAAGATAGAGACCGAACGCCATACCGCCTTTGTAGGGCAGTACTCGTTGCTCGCCACAGATCAGGGCGTTCGCGCCGTGAGCGTAATATTCAACGCGCTCTGTCAGGCCAATTACGAGTCACTGGCGTTGGATGCTTGGCAGAGCGACACCTTCGCCGAAACGACCGACGATGCGAGCGTCTCGGAAGCGCTTGAGGAGCTGACCGGCTTAGGGACGATAAATGCTTTTCTGGCTTCTGTCTCGTGCGCCTTGATCGATGGTTTCGACTGGCGAACAAGTAGTGCTCCTGGCCTTACGCCGGAACAGCGAAATGCCCAGGCCATCTACCGAGGCAGCAGTGGCTACGCGGCGCTACAGCGCGCGGTGTTGGAGGCTCTTTGCAGTTCTCAGGATATTGCTGTGTCTGAGCCGGCTAAAGGTGCTGAAGCGCTTCTTGGTTGGCTTCAGTAGGGGCATGAACCGATGACATCACCCAAAGAGCTTGATGTCACGCACGCATGTCAAGTTGCCTCCGGGGATCCAGTTCGGGACGCGTTTTCTCGACTCGGGCCGGTTGTAGATTTCAGTAGCGTGCTCGCCGCAGACGATCCGCGTGATCTTGCCAAGTGCTTGGCAGCGGAACAAATCGCGCATCTCGTGGAAGGGTGGCGCTACTGTGCAGCGGCTTTTCATGCCTCGCTTGTGAACGCCACGGACAATGCGCAGCATTTCGCCTATTACGCAGAGCTGCGTGCGGCAATGTCGCTTTTTTCAGGCAGCGGAATTCGTGTGAACCGGCACAATCCATTCTTCCTAGACGCCCGAAGGCAGCAGCACTCTCTAAAAAAACAACCGACTCACACCATAGTTTGGGCCTTTTGGCCGCTGTGGGCGCAACGCGCTGATGCGTTAGATTTGCTGAAGAGAAAGATAACATTGGTGCCGGGTGTCACAATCGACGACGTTGAGACCAGCCTGATTGGTTTGGGCGCGAGCCAATGCCTTCAGGGATGGGGCTACGACTTGCTCCAGTTGGAGAATGACCATAACGCACGCAATATAGCCAGTTATGAGGCGTTTTGGGCAACTCGCCCCCTGACGCACATGGAGCAAGGCGAATTAAATTTGCTGTCCGACCTATGGACACTCCTCCTGCCAGAAGACGGCGCACGCTTGCGTTTCGACATCGAGCTAATTTGCTATTTGGTACGTCGGGCTCTGTCCACGCTCAAACTGAGCCGAAGCAATCACGATCCGGAGGACGGTGAGACTGCAGGCAGTCCTACCGAAATGCTCACGCATGAAGATGCCGACCTACAGCAAATCGTTAGTGCCGTCGCCGCACAGACTGGCGCGAATGAGGGCCATTTGATGCGAGTGCTGACCAGCGGGTCCATAGTTACCCCATTCACCCGAGCTGAAGAGAAGAGTTCCGAAGTTGCCAATATGCTCTGCCGCGCAGTCTTTTTGTTGAGGTTGGCAACACTGTCGGTGAATGAAAGACTACCGCAGCCCGGCAGCGCGGCGAAAAGCTGGATCGCCAATTGGCTGGAATACGCGGGGCTTGGAGATAAAGAATCGGATGTTGAGTTCGCTGATTTTTCTGAAGACTGGCGTTTGGCTTTGGAAGACTTTTCACCGCAAGCGCCTTTGCCTCTGACGCTTTGGAATGAGCAGAATGCTCGCCGATCCACACTGTTATCCCGCCCGGATGCCTGCCTCGCCTGGGGCGTGCTCGCATGAAATATATGGGCCACAAGGGACGTTTGCTGCCTACCCTGGGGCAAGTGCTGCTGGAGGTAGGGCGCGACTCTGAAAATGCCGCTGATCCCTTTTGTGGTTCCGGTGTTGTCTCCTGGTTTCTGGCTGAGAACACCGGCCTTGTCGTCCATGCTGGCGACTTGCAGCGTTTTGCCAGTGTTCGGGCAGCCGCGGTGATCGAGCGCACGGCGTCTATCGAGGCGCCAGCCTTGCTCACATGCTGGTTTGCCGCAGCGCGAGAAAGAATTGACCGCGTGATCGACCATTTTCCCAATGCCATGCGTTCTATCAACCCTGACCTGGACGATCCAGGGGAGATTCGGGAGGTTGTCGAGCGATCGCGCCGCTTCTCAGGCGTAGTGCTTCCACCGCTACTCGATCAAATCGGCGGGCAATGGCCCATATCCAAAGCGTACGGCGGGTATTACTTTTCTCCAGTGCAGGCACTTGTACTCGATGCTTTGCGACAGACGCTGCCACGTCGCGTACGTGAGCGCGACACTGCGCTTTCCGCTCTGATTGAGGCTGCCAGTCGGTGCGCGGCGGCGCCGGGACATACTGCCCAGCCATTTCAGCCTACCATTGGCGCTGCCTGCTATATCGTCGAGGCCTGGAGCCGCGACGTCTGGGCGCGAGTCGCCGATGCGGTCAATGCTCTCGTTGGCCGATTCGCGCGTCGCGCCGGTACCGCCACTGCTCGTGACTTCCGCGCGACCCTTGAGAACATGCGCCCTGGCGATCTGGTGTTCGCTGACCCGCCTTACTCTGACGTCCATTACAGCCGCTTCTACCATGTGCTGGAAACGCTCACGCGCGGGCAAGAGGTTGCGGTTTTCGGGCAGGGGCGTTATCCGCCAGCGGCAGAACGGCCCGCGTCAGAATTTAGCCGCAGGTCGGAGGCAAAGCGCAGCGCTGCCGAACTCATTGAAATTTGCGCGCAATCTCGGCTAAACCTCGTGCTTACTTTCCCTGTGGGAAAAGCCAAGAATGGTCTTTCTTCCAAGGATTTCATTGAGTACGGACGCAGCCGTTTTTCAGCTGTGGATTACTTGGAAGAAGATTCCAAGTTCAGCACCTTGGGCGGTAACGCTATTGCACGTAGCGCACGCATCCGGTGCGCAGAGGCTGTGGTGACATTTCGACCCTGATTGCTCCCGCGTCGGAACAGGCGCTCGACTGCGTTGCGGCGCTTGTACATCTCTCGGTCGTATTCCCATGGCTCGATGCGCGTCTTCAGTGGCGGCACCACGGGGATGAAGCCCAAGTCCAGTGCCAGTTGGCGCGTCTCGTTGCCTTCGTAGGCGCGGTCCATCAACAAGTGCATGGGACGGCGAGTCGGACCCAGGCTTTGCAGCAACTTCCTGCCCTCGGGAGCATCGTGTGCCTGCCCGGGAGACAGGCTGAACGTTACGGCCGTTCGAGCATCCGCGGCAACCAGATGAACCTTGGTGTTCCCCCCGCCGCGGGACTTGCCGATGGACTGCGCACCGTTTTTTTAGAGCCCCAGTGCCGTCGGGATGGGTGGTCGTCCACGATCTCAACGGCGGATGGGCCGGGCGCACCGGCAGGCCATTCAAAGCAGATTCGCCACTGCATGTTGATACGGATGCTGAACTGGCCTTGTCGGTCGCCGTGCAAGGCTTCCAGACAGTTGCTGGACTATGCCCGCAAATCTTCGAGCTTGGTCGCGCCGCCGCCGTCAGGAGAACCGGAGCGCCGCCCACATCGATGCGCCATCCCGCCAAACCGGCAGCTCGAGCACTTTTCGATTGCTGCCTGCTGTCCGATCCCTGCGCCGAGCAGGCCAAATCCAGGCGCATTTCGGCCTCACTTTTCAGCGTCCAGCGCCGCGCGCAGCCGGTAGAGCAGATCCAGCGCCTCGCGCGGGCTCAAACGGTCGGGGTCGAGTGCGCGCAGCATCCTCAGCGCCTCGGGTTCGGGCGGCGCGAACAGCGGCAGTTGGGGCGAGGCGGCGGCGGGTGGCGGCGCGGGGGGCAGGGCTTCGAGCGCTTCCAGATGGCGGCGGGCCGCGGCGACGACGGGGCGGGGGACGCCGGCGAGCGCGGCGACCTGCAGGCCGTAGCTGCGGCTGGCGGGGCCGTCCTGCACGCTGTGCAGAAAGATCAGCGATTCGCCGTGCTCGGCGACCTGCAGGTGCACGTTGGCCACCCCGGCGAGGCTTTGCGCCAGATCGGTCAGCTCGAAGTAGTGCGTCGCGAACAGGGTGAAGGCGCCGATGCGCGTGGCCAGATCCTCGGCGCAGGCGCGCGCCAGCGCGAGGCCGTCGTAGGTGCCGGTGCCGCGGCCGATCTCGTCCATCAGCACCAAGCTGCGGGCCGTGGCGTGGTGCAGGATGTTGGCGGTTTCGGTCATCTCCACCATGAAGGTGGAGCGGCCCGAGGCCAGCTCGTCGGCGGCGCCGATGCGGGTGAAGATACGGTCCACCGGGCCGATGCGCGCGGCACGGGCGGGCACGTGGCTGCCCATGTGGGCGAGCAGCACGATCAGCGCGACCTGCCGCATGTAGGTGGACTTGCCGCCCATGTTGGGGCCGGTGATGACGAGCAGCCGCCGGTCTGGGTCGAGAGACAGGTCGTTGGGGACGAAGGGCCCGTCCAGCGCCTGTTCGACCACGGGGTGGCGACCCGCCTCGATCTCGAGCCGCGCCTCACCGGTCAGCTCAGGCTCGTTCCAGTCGAGCGTCAGGGCCCGTTCGGCGAGACAGGCGAGCACGTCCAGCGTGGCCACCGCGGTCACGGTTTCCTGCAACGCGGCCAGCTCGCCGGCGAGTTCCGCGATCAGGGCTTCAAAGAGCACCTTCTCCCGCATCAGCGCCCGCTCGCGCGCGCCCAGCACCTGATCCTCGAAGCGTTTCAGTTCTTCGGTGATATAGCGCTCGGCGCCCTTGAGCGTCTGGCGCCGCATGTATTCGGGCGGAATGCGCTCGGCGTGGCTGCGCCCCAGCTCGATGTAGTAGCCGTGCACGCGGTTGTAACCCACCTTCAGCGTGGCGATGCCGGTGCGCTCGCGCTCGCGCCGCTCCAGATCGAGCAGGAAGCCGTCGGCGTTCTCGGACAGGGCGCGCAAGCGGTCGAGCTCGGCGTCGAAGCCGGTCGCGATCACGCCGCCGTCGCGCAGCAGTGCCGGCGGTTCCGCGACCAGTGCCTGCTGCAGCCGGTCATGGATCGCGGTGTGATCATGCAGCTCTGTGCGCAGCTGATCGAGCAGCGGGCTGTCGAGGTCCGTGAGCAGCGCGCGCAGCTCGGGCAGGCGCGCCAGGCCGCTGCGCAGGGTGGCGAGGTCGCGCGGCCGGGCGGTGGCGAGCGCGATGCGGCTCAGGATGCGCTCCAGATCGCCCATGCCGCGCAAGGCCTGTTGCAAGGATTCGCGCGCGGGGGCCTCGCGCAGCGTGGTGACGGCCTGATAGCGGCCGCGCAGTGCGTGCTGGTCGCGCAGCGGGCGCTGCATCCAGCGTCGCAGCAGCCGGCTGCCCATCGGCGTCTGGGCGCGATCCAACACGGCGGCGAGCGTGTGGTCGCTGCCGCCGCGCAGATTGGTCTCGAGTTCCAGATTGCGCCGCGTGGCCGCATCCAGCAGCAGGCTGTCCTCGGGCTGCTCGACGTGCAGGGCGCGCAGGTGCGGCAGGGCGCCGCGCTGGGTGTCCTCGACATAGCCGAGCAGCGCCCCGGCGGCGGCGATGCCGGCGTCCAGGTCTTCGGCCCCGAAGCCACCGAGATCGTGGGTCCGGAATTGCTGACAGAGCCGGTCGCGCGCGCTGGCCGGCTCGAAATGCCAGGCTGGGCGGCGACGCAGGGCACGGTGCGCGGCCCAGGGCGGCGGCGGGACGAAATCATCAGGGATCAGTAGCTCGGCCGGGCGCAGCCGTTCCAGTTCGGCCAGCCAATCGGCCTCGTGCGCGGTTTCGAGGATGCAGAACCGCCCGCCCGAGAGATCCAGCCAGGCGAGCGCGTAACGCGCGCTGCCCCGGTACAGCGCGGCGAGCAGATTGTCGCGGTGTGATTCCAGCAGCGCTTCGTCGGTGACCGTTCCGGGGGTGACGATGCGGCTGACGCTGCGTTCCACCGGCCCCTTGCCGGGCGTGGGCGTGCCGACCTGCTCGCAGATCACCGCCGATTCGCCCAGCCGCAGGAGCCGGGCGAGATAGCTTTCCAGCGTGTGGTGCGGCACCCCGGCCATGGGGATGGGCATGCCCGCCGATTCGCCGCGATGGGTGAGGGTGAGATCGAGCAAGGCTGCCCCGCGCCGGGCGTCCTCGAAGAAGAGCTCGTAGAAGTCCCCCATGCGGTAGAAGAGCAGGTGGTCCGGATGCTCGGCCTTGATGCGCAGATACTGCTGCATCATGGGCGTGTGGCGATCGAGCGGGGCGGGGGGCGTGGCGGGAGGCGCTGGGTTCATGAAGGTCGTCGGCAAGAAAGCGGGGGTGGGTGGCGCCCGGACGATCAAGCAGGCAAGCGGGCGGTGCTCGGCATGGGGCTAGGCTAGCGTGCCGGGCCCATGGCGTCCATCATTCAGGTCCGTGCCGCGCGCGGATATTCCCGGCGTGGGGTATCGGTTATCTGCCGAGGAGAAAAAGACGATGAAGCCTGAGGAGATCAACTTGGTGCAATCGACCTGGGCCCAAGTCGTGCCGATCAAGGAGCAGGCCGCGGAGCTGTTCTACGGCCGACTGTTCGAGCTGGATCCGTCGCTCGAGCCCTTGTTCAAGGGCGACATGAAGGCGCAGGGCCAAAAGCTCATGGCCATGATCGGCACGGCGGTGGGCGGTTTGACGCAGCCGGAAACCATCGTGCCTGCGCTGCGGGATCTGGGGCGCCGCCATGTGGGTTATGGCGTGCAGGCGCAACATTACGACACGGTCGGCGCGGCCCTGCTCTGGACGCTGGAAAAGGGACTGGGCCCAGCCTTCACGCCCGAAACCCGGCAGGCCTGGGCGGAGACCTACGATCTGGTTGCCGGGGTGATGAAGGAGGCCGCTGCGCCATCCCGCTGAGGATCGTTGCGAGGCGTCCGGCCATCGGACGCCTCGCCTTGGCCGGTCGGGCGGAGCGGATGCGCGGCTCGGGCGCCGGATTGCCGATCGGTTTTCGATCCTGTGGCGCCGATCCGGGCCCGCGCCTACAATGGCCAGCGATCCACCCCGGATCGCTCTGCCGACACCGCCAGTCACCACCCCATGCCGGATGTTTTCGCCGCCGCCGAGACGCTCTACAGCAATGCGCTCGACATCTGGTGGGTCCTGCCGCTGAGCATTGCCGTGATGGTGGGCAGCACGGTGCTGTTGCCTTGGCTCATCATCCAGATGCCGCCCGATTACTTCCTCAAGGGGCATCGCCATTCGCTGGCCCGGCGCGAACGCCATTGGGCGCTGCACGTCACGCTGGTGCTCGGCAAAAACGCCCTGGGGTTCGTCATGGTGCTGGCCGGCGTCGCCATGTTGGCCTTGCCGGGTCAGGGCGTGCTGACCATCCTCGCCGGACTGATGGTGATGGACTTTCCGGGCAAGTATCACCTGGAGGGCGCGATCATCCGGCGCCCGGCCGTGCTCAAGGGGCTGAACTGGATTCGCCGCCGCGCGCACAAGCCGCCGCTGATTCCGCCGCCGCGCCATCCCTGGCGCGATGAACACGGGTAGCCGGTTCACTCCCAGCGGAAACTGCGCGCGCCCACCAGCAGGAAAACCGCTGCCATCGCCAGCAGCGCGGCCAGATGCGGCGCCACCGCCGCGAATCCCGCCCCATCGAACATGATGGCCCTCGCCGCCTCGGTGACATGGGTCAAGGGCAGCAGCTCGGCCAGCCGCTGCAGCCAGGGATGCAGCCCCTCGTTGGAAAACCACACCCCGGAGAGGAACATCATCGGCCAGGTGATGAGATTGAGCAGACCGTCGGCGAGCTCCTGGCTGGACAGCCGCGCCGCCACGATGAGCCCCAGGCAGATGAGCGCCATCGCGCCGCAGGCGTACACCGTGAACAGGGCGAGCGGATTGCCCCGCAGCGGCACGTCGAGCAGGAACCAGGCGAGCGTGAAGACGCCCGTGGTGATGCTCAAGGTCAGCCACAGGCGCGAGAGCAATTGCGCGGTGAGGAACTCGAACGCGGTGAGCGGGGTGGCCTTGAAGCGCTTGAGCACGCCGTTCTTGCGATAGCGCACCACCACATAGCCGACCCCGAACAGGCAGCTGAACATCATGTTCATGGCGAGGATGCCGGGCAGCAGCCAGTGGGCATAGCGCACCGCTGCGCCGCTCACCTGCTGGCGCACCGGCGGCGGCTGGCGCACCGCCTCCAGCGCCCGCGCCAGCATCTCGCCATGCGGCGAGTCGCGGTTCACCCAGTAGCGGCCACCGGGCACGTCGAGCAGCAGATCGAGCTGATGGCGCTCGACTTTCACGATGGCCGCGTCCAGATCCGTGACCGGCACGCGGCGGATGTGCGGCAGATCTCCGAGCGGGTCGATGCCCTCGGCCACGGTGCCGTAGAGCCCGACCCGATACTGGGCCGGGCCATCGCCCGTGTAGGCCATGCTGAAGCCGAACACGATCAGGAGCGGCAGCAGGATGTTCCAGGCCATCGAGGCCCGATCGCGCAGAAATTCGCGGTTGCGCGCCTTCCACACCACCCAGAAGCGAATCAGGCCGTTCATCCGCGCAGCTCCCGGCCGGTCAGCTCCAGAAACAGGTCTTCCAGCGTGGCGGTGCGGATGCGCAGGCCCGACAGATCGGCATCGACCTCGAGCAGGCGACGCAGCGTGGCATTGACCTCGCGCGTGGCGATCTCGAGGCCATGCAGGGTTTCCTGGGTGGCGATGCCGGCGCGCGCCAGGGCGGGCGCCTGATCGGGCGGCAGGATCAGGACCGATTCATCGAAATGATCGGCCAGCAACGTGGCGGGACGACCCTGGGCGATGATGCGGCCGTGGTCCATGATGGCGATTTCATCGCACAAGGCGTGCGCCTCCTCCAGATAATGCGTGGTCAGCACGATGGTGCTGCCGCCGGCCTTGATGTCGCGGATCAGCTCCCAGAATCGGCGCCGGGCCTGCGGATCGAGACCGGTGGTGGGTTCGTCGAGGAACAACAGCGCCGGTCGGTTGGCCAGCGCAATGGCGAGCAGCACGCGCTGGCGCTGGCCGCCGGAGAGCGTGTTGGCGTACTGATCCAGGAAGTCTTCCAGGGCGCAGTGCCGGACCAGTTCGTCGAACGCGGCGCGGCGGCGATAGAGGTGACCGAAGGTGTCCAGCGCCTCGCGCACGGTCAGGAAATCCTGCAGCGCGGTGCTCTGGAACATGAGGCCGATTTCCTGGCGATAATCCGGGCCCACCGGCGCGCCGCGGAACAGGATTGTGCCGCCGCTGGGCGCCGTGATGCCCTCCAGCATCTCCACCGTCGTGGTCTTGCCGGCGCCGTTGGGGCCCAAGAGACCGAAGCAGCGGCCCGGCTCAACGCAGAAGCTGACGCCGTTCACGGCGCGTTTGGCGCCGTAGTCCTTGATCAGTGCGCGGGCTTCGAGAAGGGGGGCGGACATGGGCAGCAGGCTCGGTTCGTGTCGCAAGGGCGGCTCATCTTAGCGGCTGGCTTCGGGTTGCGACAAAGGGCCATCCGGCGCGGCGCGGATCCAGACCGGCGCCGCGGCGAGCCGCTGATGCACCCGCAAGCGGCGATGAATGGGCCACCATTCGTAAAGAAAGATCTCCAGCGGCCGCCAGAGTGCGACCCAACCCACGATCAGCAGCCCTTCGCCGAGCAGCCGTGTCGCGAGCCCGGGTGCCCATTGGCTCACCGCTTGGCTTGCGATGAGGCACAGCCCGAGGAACACCAGACCGATCACCAGCGCCGCGCGGCCTTCGCGCAGGAGCCGGTTGAGCGCGCGCCGGGTGCTCAAGGCGCGTGCCGTGAAATAGTTTCGCAAGGCCTCGGGCAGCAGCGCCCGGGCCGCGGGGATCTCCGTCGCGGGCAACTCGAAGACGAGCGCGATGGGCAACTCGATACCGATTTCTTCGGCCGATTCGACCAGATAGGCGTCGGCAGCCGGATCGAGATCCTTTTCACGAAACGGCGCCGGGTCGAGGCTGTGAAACAGCTGGGCCAGGCGAGCCAGCCGGATTTCGATCAGCACATGGCCGTCGGCCTGGGCGAAACCCTTGGGCACGGCATGGCTCGCCCGGTGCGTCATGCGCCCGCTCCCGGTGAGGGAACGTACAATGCGGTCTCCCTGTTCTCGTGGAGTCCAGCCAGATGTCTGACGCGATCGATCATTCCCGGGGTTTTGTGCATCGTTTTCCGCTCGCGGTGCGCTGGGGCGACATGGATGCGTATGGGCACGTCAACAATGTGAACTTCCTGCGCTATCTGGAAAGCGGCCGGGTCGACTATGCCCATGAAGTCTATGGCCGCTCCGTCGAGGCAGGCGAGCAGAGCATCGTCCTCGCCGATACCCAGTGCAGCTTCCGGCGTCAGTTGCATTATCCCGCTGATGTCGTCGTCCTGACTCGCACGGCGCGCATCGGGCGAACCAGCATGACCATGGAGCAATGCATCGTGCAAGACGAAGACCTGTTGGTGGCCGCCTCACGCAGCGTCCTGGTGTGGTTCGACTTTCCTTCTCAGCGACCCGCGGTCGTGCCGGACGAGCTGAAGGCTCGCATCGCGGCGTACGAGACGACGCCGCCCGAGGGGCTATGACAGGCGCCACACGCTCCGTTCGTCAGGTCGGGCTCGCCGAGAGGTTCAGGAGGCTCGCGGGAGGACGATAGCCAGCGTGAGGCGCCTGCAGTCCCGATGGAGGGGTACGACGCGCCCGGAGAGTGAATGATGCATCGATCCCATTCCGCGCGCGGCGTCACAGGCGCTCGCGGCGCACGTCCGACCTGCACCGCCCGGCCAGCCGATCCGTCAGGGGTCGACGCCCGGGTACAGACAGGTCCGGTCGAGGCGGTCCCGCGCGATCCCGGATCCGGCCTGATGCCGCTGCGATTCGCCGTCGTCGACGAGGCGCTGAGCGCGGCGCCGGAAGTCGTGGCCACCCAGAGCGATCTGCTGTTTCTGGCCGCCGAATTCAATCTCATCCGTCGCGAGCTCAACGTCTGGCGTGAACTGTCGACGCACGAGGCGCCGGCCACGTCTGCCTACGTCCAGGCGGTGGATCGCCACCTCGGCCGGTTGCTCGAGGCCCTGATGCTCCGCGAGTTGGGGGGCGCTACCGAAAACCTCTGGCGCAAGGTGGATCTGCGTCCGGACGGCTTGAGCTTCCATCACGAGCAGGGCCTGGCGCGGGGGAGCGTCCTCGACCTGCGGTTTCTGCTGCCGGGCACCGGTATCGGGATCCGCACCCTGGGTCGCGTGGTGCACTGCGATGAGCCGCGACGCGACGGATGCCATTGCATCAGCGTGTGCTTCCTCGACCTGGGCGATGCCGACCGTGAATTGCTCTGCGAGTACCTGGGTGCCGACCGCGTCTGAGCCAACGGACGGGTCAGGTGTCGATCCGGAACGGCGCTGCCGGGGCTGCCGCTGAAGCGTCGTGTGCGTTCGGGTACAGTCGTCGACTCCGGCATGTCGCGCGTTCTTTGCCGGCCTGCCGTTCACCAAGCCCGCCTCAGGCGGTATCGATCCACACCAAACTGCGTTAAAATACAGCCCCGTTTGACGGACCCCCCGCTGCCATCGGCAGGCTCCCGGTTCTGGCGTACGCCTTGCAGGCTGCAGGGCCCGCGGAGACCCGCGGTCGATGAAGGATACGCATGCTGCGCGTTTGGTTGAGGACACATGGCCCCGGAGACTTCCACGCCTTGCGACGGCGGCGGTCGGCCCCGGTGCCCATACCCGAACCTGACCGTTCCGCCCGCATCGGGCGTTTTCCCGCCCACGCTCCTTCGCCGCTGTCATCCACTGCATCTTCTCCCTTCGCGGGCATCGTGCCCCGCCGCACGTTCGCGCAGCGCATCTGTCCATTGAGCCTGAATTCCCCTCCGCCACAGCAGGGTGACGAACCATGAGCCAAGACTTGCGGGACAAATACCGCAGCACGCCGCTCTATGGCGGCAATGCCGCGTTCATCGAAAGCTACTACGAGGAATTCCTGCGCAATCCCGACAGCGTGACCGATCCGCGCTGGCGCGCCTATTTCCAAGGATTGAGCGAGGCATCGGGGCAGGCGCGGGACGTGCCGCATGGTCCCATCCAGCGCTCGTTCGCGCACTACGTGCAGCGCAAGGGGGGCGGCGGTCTCGCTGCGCCGGGCACGGTCGCGAGCGGCGGCATGGTGGCAGCGGCGGCCCAGCAGCAGGCAGCGGTGTTGCGCCTCATCAACGCCTATCGCGTGCGTGGCCACGAGGTGGCGCAGCTCGATCCCCTGGGCCTGTGGCAGCGTCCGCAGGTCGCCGATCTCGATCCCGGCTTTCACGGCCTGGGCGAGAGCGACATGGACACCGTGTTCAACACCGGCTCTCTGTTCGCCGAGGAGCGGTTGCCTCTGCGGCGTATCCTGGAGCTGGTGCGTACCGTCTATACGGGCACCATCGGCTCGGAATACATGCACATCGTCGATACCCGCCGCAAGCGCTGGATCCAGCAGCGCCTCGAGGGCAGCTTGGCGCGTCTGCAGCTCTCTGCCGAGGATCGACGGCATGTGTTGATGCAGCTCACGGCGGCCGAAGGGATCGAGAAGTACCTGCATACCCGCTATGTCGGCCAGAAGCGCTTTTCGCTCGAAGGCGGCGATGCGCTCATCCCCCAGCTCGACGACCTGATCCGCCATGCCGGACGGCGCGGGATCGACGAGGTGGTGATCGGCATGGCCCATCGCGGCCGGCTCAACGTGCTGGTCAACATCCTTGGCAAATCGCCGCGCGAGCTGTTCGAGGAATTCGAGGGCAAACACGATCTGTCCGATCCCTTCTATTCGGGCGATGTGAAATACCACATGGGCTTTTCTTCGGACGTCGGGGTGGATGACCGGCTCGTGCATCTGGTGCTGGCCTTCAATCCCTCGCATCTGGAAATCGTCAATCCCGTGGTATTGGGTTCGGTGCGCTCGCGCCAAGATCGTCGCGGCGACGGGACGGGCGATCGGGTCCTGCCGGTGCTGATCCACGGCGATGCCGCCTTCGCCGGCCAGGGCGTGGTGATGGAAGTGTTCAACATGTCCCAGACCCGCGGCTATCGCGTCGGCGGATCGGTGCACATCGTCGTCAACAATCAGGTGGGCTTCACCACCAGCAATCCGGCCGATGCGCGCTCGACCATGTACTGCACCGACGTCGCCAAGATGGTGCAGGCGCCGATTTTCCATGTGAACGCCGACGACCCCGAGGCCGTGCTGTTCGTGACCCGGCTGGCGCTGGAATACCGCATGGAGTTCCACGAGGACGTGGTGATCGATCTGGTCTGCTACCGGCGCCAGGGTCACAACGAGGCCGACGAGCCGGCCGTGACCCAGCCCTTGATGTATCAGCGCATCAAGCAGCGCCCGACCTGCCGCGCGCTCTACGCCGAGCAGCTGGCGCGCCTGGGCGTCATCGCGCCGACGGATGCCGAGACCGTCGTCGAGGCCTATCGCCAGGGGCTGGACGAGGGGCGCAACATCGTGCGCGAGTGGGCCGGCATGATCGGCAACCAGTTCACGGTGAAATGGGACGACTTTCGCCAGGGCGATTGGGATCAGGCGGTCGACACCGCCCTGCCGAAGGCACGTATCCAGCGCATTGCCGAGGCGATGAACCGCTTTCCGGACAACTTCCGCCTGCATCCGCGCGTGGAGCGCATCGTCGACGACCGTCGCAAGATGGCGGCGGGCGCGCTGCCGGTCGACTGGGGCTTTGCGGAGCTTCTGGCCTACGGCGCCCTGACGGAGGATGGCTATTCGGTGCGCCTCAGCGGCCAGGACAGCGGTCGCGGCACCTTCTTCCACCGGCACGCCGTGTTTCACAATCAGCAGGATGCCGCATCCCATGTACCTCTGGCGGAGTACGGCAAGGGTTCGGTCGCCTTCATCGACTCGCTGCTGTCCGAGGAGGCCGTGCTCGGTTTCGAGTACGGCTATGCCACGGCCGATCCGCGCACGCTGGTGATCTGGGAAGCGCAGTTCGGCGACTTCGCCAATGGTGCGCAGGTCGTGATCGATCAGTTCATCAGTTCAGGGGAGGCCAAGTGGCGTCGTTTGTGTGGCCTCGTGATGTTCCTGCCGCACGGCTACGAGGGGCAGGGGCCTGAGCATTCCTCTGCGCGTCTGGAGCGTTACCTGCAGCTGTGCGCCGAGCACAACATGCAGGTCTGCGTGCCTTCCACACCGGCCCAGATGTACCACATGCTGCGCCGGCAGATGCTGCGCGCCTATCGCAAGCCGCTGATCGTCATGACGCCCAAGAGCCTGTTGCGGCGCCGCAGCGCCATGTCCTCGCTGGATGAACTGACGCAGGGCGGTTTTCGGCCGGTCCTGCCGGACGTCGAGGCCTTGGCGAAAAACAAAGTGCGGCGGGTCATTCTGTGCAGCGGGCGGGTTTACTACGATCTGCTCGAAACCCGTCAGGAACGTGGTATCGACGACACGGCGCTGGTGCGCATCGAGCAGCTCTATCCGTTCCCGCATGCGCCGTTCGAAGCTGCGCTGGGTGCCTACCCGCGTCTGCGCGAGGTGGTCTGGTGTCAGGACGAACCCAAGAACCAGGGCGCCTGGTATTACATCGAGCACCGCATCCGCAAGGTCCTGAAGGCCAACCAGACGCTGCGTTACGCCGGACGCCCGGCATCGGCTTCCACCGCAGCCGGGTATCACGATCTCCACGTCCAGCAGCAGAAGCAATTGCTCGAAGCCGCCTTCGGACTGTCCGTCACCGATGCCACCGTCAACGCCGCTGCCCATTGAACCTTCTGGAGAGAGACGATCATCATGCGTATCGAGGTCAAGGTTCCCCAACTGCCCGAATCCGTCGAAGACGCCACGGTCATGGCCTGGCACAAGCAGCCGGGCGAGGCGGTCGACCGCGCGGACAACCTGCTTGATCTGGAAACCGACAAGGTCGTGCTGGAAGTGCCCGCGCCGGGTCCTGGCGTGCTGGCCGAGGTCCTCGTCAAGCAGGGCGACGTGGTCAAGGCCGGTGACGTGGTGGCGATTCTGACCGAAGGGAGCGGCGAGGGGACAGCCGCGCCCGCTCAGGCGGACAAGGCCACTCAGGCGTCCGCTGCGCCGACCGAGGCGCCTCAGTCGGCAACGGCGACCCCGGAAACAGACACCGAGCAGGCGCTGTCGCCGGCCGTCCGGCGGCTGGTCGTGGAGAACAATCTGGATGCCAAGGCGATTCCGGCGTCCGGCCGCGACGGCCGGCTGACCAAGGAAGATGTGCTTGCTTTCATGGCGCAGGGCACGCCGAGCACGCCAGCGCCTGCAGCATCCGCGCCGGTGATCGAAACGGCGACGCCGGCCGCGTCCGCGCCTGCAAGCGCCCGTGAGCCCGTGGCCGAGTCGGCAGACCGGGGTCGGCTGGAGCAGCGGGTGGCCATGACGCGCTTGCGCGCGCGCGTGGCCGAGCGGTTGGTGCAGGCGCAGCAGACGGCAGCGATCCTCACGACCTTCAACGAGGTCGATCTCTCCGCAGTGAACGCGCTGCGCCGGCACTACCGCGACAGCTTCGAGAAGACGCACGGCGTCCGGCTGGGCTTCATGTCCTTCTTCATCAAGGCCTGCGTCGAGGCGCTCAAGCGTTTCCCGGTGATCAACGCCTCGGTCGACGGCACCGACATCGTCTACCACGGCTATTTCGACATCGGCATCGCGGTCGCCTCGCCACGCGGCCTTGTGGTGCCGATCGTGCGCGATGCCGACCAGCTCGGCTTCGCCGAACTCGAAAAGCAGGTGCAGGCTTACGGCGAGAAGGCGCGCGACGGGGGGCTCAGCATCGAGGACCTCACCGGCGGCACCTTCAGCATCACCAACGGCGGCGTCTTCGGCTCCCTGCTGTCGACCCCGATCCTCAATCCGCCCCAGAGCGCCATCCTGGGGATGCACAAGATTCAGGAGCGACCCGTGGTCGTCGACGGCCAGATCGTCGTGCGGCCGATGATGTATCTGGCGCTGTCCTACGACCACCGCCTGATCGACGGCCGCGAGGCGGTGCAGTTCCTGGTGGCGGTCAAGGATCTGCTGGAAGATCCGGCGCGACTCCTGCTGCAGGTCTGAACGTCGGGGCGACATTCTCGCGCGATATCCAACGAACAGGGACTCAAGATGGCAAAGTCATTCGATGTGGTGGTGATCGGCGCGGGCCCGGCGGGCTATGTGGCGGCGATCCGTTGTGCGCAGTTGGGGCTCAAGACAGCCTGTATCGACGACTGGGTCGACGCCGCCGGCAAGCCGTCCCTGGGTGGCACCTGCCTCAACGTCGGCTGCATTCCCTCAAAAGCCTTGCTCGAATCCTCGGAACGCTACCACGAGATCAAATCCGGCCTCGCCGAGCATGGCATCGTGACCACCGGCGTCCGGCTCGATCTGCCGGCCATGCAGGCACGCAAGACCAAGGTCGTTTCTTCATTGACGCAAGGCATCGCCGGACTGTTCAAGACCAATCGCATCACGGCGCTCACGGGCAAGGGCCAGTTGCTGGAATCCGGGCGCGTGGGCTACACGCCGGTCGGCAGCGAAGAGCAGGAAGTGATCAGCGCGCAACACATCATCCTCGCCCCCGGCTCACGCCCCGTGACCTTGGGCGCCGCGCCGCTGGATGGCGATCTGGTGGTCGATTCCAGCGGGGCCCTGGCCTTCGGCGAGGTGCCCAAGCGGCTCGGCATCATCGGCGCCGGCGTGATCGGTCTGGAACTGGGCAGCGTCTGGCGCCGCCTGGGCTCCGAGGTCGTGCTGCTCGAGGCGCAGAAGGAATTCCTGTCCATGGCCGACGCCGATCTCGCGCGGCAGGCCCTGAAGATCTTTACGAGCCAGGGGCTCGACATCCGGCTCGGTTGCCGCGTCACGGGAGTCAAGACCGCCCGCCGGCAGGTGCAGGTGGCCTACCAGGGCGCGGATGGCGAGGAGCAGGAACTCAAGGTCGATCGCTTGGTGGTCGCCGTCGGTCGGCGACCCAATACCGACGGGCTGGCCGCAGCCGGAGCCCGACTGCAGCTCGACGAAAAGGGCTATGTCGACATCGACGAGCACTGCCGCACCAATCTGCCCAATGTCTACGCCATCGGGGATGTCGTGCGTGGCCCCATGCTGGCGCACAAGGGCTCGGAGGAAGGCGTGGCGGTGGCCGAGCGTATCGCCGGCCATGCGGGCCACGTCGATTACGACCTGATTCCGTCCGTGCTCTACACCCATCCCGAGATGGCCTGGGTCGGCCGCAGCGAAGCCGCCGTCAAGGCCGCCGGCGTGGACTATCGGGTCGGCGCCTTCCCCTTCGCCGCCAGCGGACGCGCGCTCGCCGTGGGCACGAGCGAAGGCATGGTCAAGATTATTGCCGATGCCCGCACCGATCGCATTCTCGGCGTACACATCCTCGGGCCGGGCGCATCCGAACTCATTGCCGAGGCCGTGATCGCCATGAGTTTCGGCGCCAGCAGCGAGGATCTGGCGCGCACCGTCCATGCGCATCCCACGCTGGCCGAGGCGGTGCACGAAGCCGCGTTGGCCGTCGACAAGCGCGCCATCCACATTCGCAATCGCTGAACCTGACTTCGGCGCTCGTCAGTCGTGGCGGCGGGCGCTCGTGATGCTGGGGAAGTGGGCGGTCCGCCTCTATGCGCCGCTGATCAGGGCGATGCTGTAATCGCCTACGAAATCCGATAGCCGGCGGATTGAAACCGGTCGATCGTCATTCAAAACGTTCGTTCTGGCGGCGCTGCCGTTCTGTCTCCCACTGCCGCATTTCCTCAATTCGGGGCATCAAGCCGGCCTTTGCGTCGCGGCCATGCTGTTGTAAATCCGCCGATGCAAAAGCACTCAACTGATCGAGCAACTGCGCGTTGGACGCCATGATTGCCGCGCGTGATCCACTCCACGCCGTGGGCGCGAAGCGATGAACGAAAACATCCAACACGTCTCCCGGTTTGGGCGCATGGGTCAATAGCGCAATGGCCTGTTCGGACCATGCCGGCGAACCATCAGGATTCGGGTCACCCATGAAACGGATCAGTTTGGCGACCCATGGATAGCGCCTTTCGGGATCCGCGTTGCACCACTGGATGAGGATGGTGTTGGGTATCGTATTGAAAGGGTTGCTCTGCTCGTCGTACCAGTCGAGTTGGTGGAGTCGTTTTTCTCCTGAAGCCTCAAACATCGCGTCCAGGACAGCCATTGGCTGCGTCTCCAGCAAGGCCTCGAGTGTGTCGGTGCCCTCGGGCAATGCATCCGTCGTCTGCGCCCAACGTTTGGCGAGCAATGCCGCGATCGGTTCGGCATCAGCGTCCGACAGACAGACCCTTACAACCCGTCCAAGCGCATCGTCCTCAAGACCGCCGTCCAGGACGTCTGCGCGCGCCAGAAAATCCTGGCCCGTCTTGATAAGCACCGGATCATGGGGACGTTGGGCACCGTCGGAAAAGAAGCGCATCGAGAGGATGTTGAGAGCGACTTCGACGCCGCCCGCCCG
>DAOKZK010000045.1:0-21143 GCA_035325645.1 Candidatus Macondimonas sp.
GGTGCATGACCGCCGCGCCCCGCTGTGGCACAATAGGGACCAATTCAGTCCCGTATGCCCGGAGGAGCCATGCTCCGGATCGGCAAGATGACCGACTACGCCGTGGTGGTGATGACCCATCTGGCCCGCTACCCCGACACCCTGCTGACCGGCGCGCAGATCGCGGCGGCCTGCGGCATAGCGCTGCCCACGGTGAGCAAGCTCTTGAAGGCGCTGACGCGGACCGGGCTGTTGCAATCGGTGCGCGGTGTGGCCGGCGGTTATCGTCTGGCGCGCCCGCCAGCGGCGATTTCCGTGCTGGACATCGTGGCGGCGCTGGAGGGCCCGTTCGGGCTGACCGATTGCAGCCGCGCGGCGAAAGCCTGTCCGCAGCAGGCCGATTGCAGCCTGCCCGGTCATTGGGACCTCATCAGCGGCGCCGTGCGCTCGGCCTTGCGGGGCGTGACGCTCGATCGCATGAGCGCCCCGGTGCACAGCCTGCACTGGCACGCGCCGCGCCCATCCGCTGCGGCATCGTAATGGGCCGCGCGCCCCATATCATTCGAGAGGAACGCTGACATGGCATCGAGCAAGGACGATCTGGAACGCCTGCTCAAACGCGAGTATGCGGCGGGCTTCATCACCGACATCGAATCCGACACCGTGCCGCCGGGGCTGGATGAGTCGGTCATCCGCCTCATCTCGGCCAAGAAGGAAGAGCCCGCCTTCCTGCTGGAATGGCGGCTGGCCGCCTATCGCCACTGGCTGAGCCTGCGCGAACCGCGCTGGGCCAAGGTCGCCTATCCGCCCATCGACTACCAGGCGATTTCCTATTACTCGGCGCCCAAATCCCGCGCCGATGCGCCCCGGAGTCTGGACGAGGTCGACCCCAAGCTGCTGGAAACCTATGAAAAGCTTGGCATTCCGCTGCACGAGCGGGCGCGGCTGGCCGGCGTGGCGGTGGATGCCGTGTTCGACAGCGTGTCGGTGGCCACCACCTTCAAGGAGAAGCTGCGCGAGGCGGGGGTCATCTTCTGCTCCTTCTCTGAGGCGGTGCGCGAGCACCCGGAACTGGTGCGCCAGTATCTCGGCTCGGTGGTCCCCCACACCGACAATTTCTACGCGGCGCTGAACGCGGCCGTGTTCACCGACGGTTCGTTCGTCTATGTGCCGCCGGGCGTGCGCTGCCCGATGGAGCTGTCCACCTATTTCCGCATCAACGCGGCCAACACAGGCCAGTTCGAGCGCACGCTGATCATCGCCGATGCCGGCAGCCACGTGTCTTATCTGGAGGGCTGCACGGCGCCGATGCGCGATGAAAACCAGCTCCATGCCGCCGTGGTGGAACTGGTGGCGCTCGAGGATGCGACCATCAAGTATTCCACGGTGCAGAACTGGTATCCCGGGGATGAGCAGGGACGAGGCGGCATCTACAACTTCGTCACCAAGCGCGGCGATTGCCGGGGCGACCGCTCCAAGATCACCTGGACCCAGGTGGAAACCGGCTCGGCCATCACCTGGAAATATCCGAGCTGCATCCTGCGCGGAGCGGGTTCGGTGGGCGAGTTCTACTCGGTCGCCACCACCAACAACCACCAGCAGGCCGACACCGGGA
This sequence comes from Candidatus Macondimonas sp., assembly GCA_035325645.1. GTDB lineage: Bacteria > Pseudomonadota > Gammaproteobacteria > UBA5335 > UBA5335 > Macondimonas. The sequence goes on from DAOKZK010000045.1 coordinate 1,595, forward strand.
CGAAGATGATCCACATCGGCCCGAACACGCGCAGCACCATCGTCTCCAAGGGGATTTCCGCGCGCCACGGCCAGCAGACCTATCGCGGTCTGGTGAAGGTGTTGCCGAGCGCCGAGGGCGCGCGGAACCACACCCAGTGCGATTCCTTGCTGATGGGCGATCGCTGCGGCGCGCATACCGTGCCCTACATCGAGGTCAAGAATCCCAGCGCCCAGGTGGAGCACGAGGCGACGACCTCGCGCATCGGCGAGGACCAGCTCTTCTATTGCCGCCAGCGCGGGATCAGCGCCGAGGATGCCGTGAACATGATCGTCAACGGCTTCTGCAAGGATGTGTTCCAGGTGCTGCCGATGGAGTTCGCCGTCGAGGCGCAGAAGCTGTTGTCCGTGTCGCTCGAAGGCGCCGTGGGCTGAGTCCTTTTATTCAAATCAGACGGGGCGCAGGCCGCCCCCGGGAAGCCTAGATCCATGCTACAGATCGACGATTTGCAGGTGAGCGTGGAGGATCGCCCCATCCTCAAGGGCCTGACCCTCAAGGTCAACGCGGGCGAGGTGCACGCCATCATGGGGCCGAACGGCTCGGGCAAGAGCACGCTGGCGGCGGTGCTGGCCGGCCGCGAGGGCTATGTGCACACCGGCGGCACGGTGCGCTACCGGGGCCAGGATCTGCTCGCCATGGCGCCCGAGGAACGCGCCCGCGAAGGGGTGTTCCTGGGCTTCCAGTATCCGGTCGAGATTCCGGGGGTGAACAACGTCTATCTGCTCAAGGCGAGCCTGAACGCGCAGCGCCGGCACCGCGGCGAGCCCGAACTCGACGCCTTCGAGTTCCTGCGCCTGGTGCGCGAGCAGATGACGTTCATGGGCATCCCCGAGGAATTTCTGCGCCGCTCGGTGAACGAAGGGTTTTCGGGCGGCGAGAAAAAGCGCAACGAGATCCTGCAGATGCTGATCCTGCAGCCGCGTCTGGCGATCCTGGACGAGATCGACTCGGGGCTCGACATCGATGCGCTGAAGGTGGTCTCGCGCGGCATCGAGGCCCTGCGCTCGCCCGACCGGGCCATGATCCTGGTGACGCATTACCAGCGCCTGCTGGACTATGTGACCCCCGATTTCGTCCATGTGCTGGCGGGCGGGCGCATCGTGCGCTCGGGTGGCAAGGAACTGGCGCGCGAGCTGGAAGCCGAGGGTTACGGCGCCGTGGTGGCCGGAGCGGGCGCATGAGCGAGGCGGCCCTGGAGGCGGTGCGCGCTTACCTTGACGCCTATGCCGGCGCAGCGACACCGATCCCTGCGCTGGCCGAGCGCGGCGCGGTGCATCTGGCGGCCGCGGGGCTGCCGGGCAGCGCGCCGGAAACCTGGCGCTACACCGATCCCGGCGAGCTGCTGGCCCGACGCTTCGCCGTGGAAGCGGCGCCGGTCGAGGCGCCTATCGACAGCGACGATCTGCCGCAACTGGCCGGCGCCGTGCGCCGTGTCTGGATCGGCGGGCGGCCGGCGCCGGCGCTCGCCGTCGGCGAGGTGGCACCCGGCGCCCGCCTATGGGCGCTGGAAACAGATCCCGAGGGCATCGGCGCGCAGATCGCGCCGGAGCGGAACGGCTTCGCGGCGCTCAACGCGCTGGGCTTTCGCCACGGCGCGGGGCTGGCGCTCGAAGCCGGCGCCGTGCTCGCCGCGCCCGTGCATCTGCTGTGGGGGGCGCCGGCCGACCAGCCGGCCTTTGCGGCGCACCCGCGCGTCGCGATCCGGTTGGGCGCACATGCCGCCGCGACCGTGGTGATCCATCAGGCGGACGCGCCCGAGGCCGGCGCCTTTCTGAACAGCGCCATCGAGATCGCGCTCGATGCGGGCGCCGCGCTCAAGCTGGTGGTGGTCGATCAGTCCGGCGCCGGTGTGTTCGGGCTGAGCCAGATCGCGGCCCGCTGCGCCCGCGACAGCCGGCTGGATGTGTGGCTGATCGACGCCGGCGCCGGCTGGGTGCGGCGCGAGCTGGAGATCGCGCTGGCCGAGCCGGGCGCGACCGCGAATCTCTACGGGCTGGTGCAAGGCCGCCGCGCGGCGCGGGTGGACAACGAGATCGTCATCCGGCACGAGGCGCCGCACACCCACAGCCGGCAGCAGACGCGCGCCGTGCTGGACGATCGTGCCCGCGCGGTGTTCGGCGGCGGCGTGGCGGTCGCCTCCGGCGCCCAGGGCATCACCGCCAGGCAGGGCAACGCGACGTTGCTGCTCTCGCGCCGCGCCGAGGTCGTGACCCGGCCGGCGCTGGAGATTCTGGCGGACGACGTGCAATGCAGCCACGGGGCCAGCGTCGGCCAGCTCGACGAGGCGGCCCTGTTCTATCTGCGCAGCCGCGGCCTGGATCACGAGGCGGCCCGCGCCCTGCTCATCGCCTCATTCGCGCGCGCAGCCTTGCCCGATTTGCCTGTGGCGGGCGTGCTGGAGGGGGTGTTCGGCGGGGTCGAGGCGAGCCTGCCGGTTGCGGCGACGGCCTGAGAGGAGTTCATCATGACGGCAATTCCCAACACGAGCCTGCCGGATACCTATGACGTGGCGCAGGTGCGGCGCGATTTCCCCATCCTCGACCAGGAGATCCACGGCAAGCCGCTGGTCTACCTCGACAACGCCGCCACGGCCCAGAAGCCGCGCGCCGTACTCGAGGCGATGGACCGCTATTACCGCGAGGCCAACGCCAACGTCCATCGCGGCGTGCACACGCTGTCCGAGCGCGCCACGGCGCTGTATGAAGGCGCGCGCGACCGCGTGCAGGCCTTCCTGAACGCCCGCGCGCGCGAGGAAATCATCTTCGTGCGCGGCACCACCGAGGCGATCAATCTCGTGGCCCAGAGCTACGCGCGTCCGCGGCTCGGGCCCGGTGATGAGATCCTCATCACGCATCTGGAGCACCACTCCAACACCGTGCCCTGGCAGATGGTCTGCGAGCAGACCGGCGCCACGCTGAAAGTCGTGCCCATCACCCCGGCGGGCGAGATCGACCACGCGGCCTTCGGGCAACTGCTGGGGCCGCGCACGCGCATCTTCGCCGTCGCCCATGTCTCCAACGCCCTGGGGACGGTCAACCCGGTGGCCGAGCTGACGGCGCAGGCGCGGGCGGCCGGGGCGATGGTGCTGATCGACGGGGCCCAAGGCGTGCCGCATCAGCGCGTCGATGTGCAGGCGCTGGATTGCGATTTCTACGCGTTTTCGGCCCACAAGCTCTATGGCCCGACCGGCATCGGCGTGCTCTACGGGCGGCGCGAGGTGCTCGAGGCCATGCCGCCCTGGCAGGGCGGCGGCGACATGATCCGCACCGTGCGCTTTGCGGGCAGCACCTGGAACGATCTGCCCTACAAGTTCGAGGCTGGCACGCCGGCCATCGCCGAGGCGGTGGGTCTCGGCGCTGCGAGCGCGTATGTCGAATCACTGGGCATCGAGCGGATCGCCGCGCACGAAGCGGCGCTGACGGCGTATGCCATGGACCGCTTGAGCGAGATCCCCGGCCTGCGCTTCATCGGCACCGCGCGCGATCGGGCCGGGGTGGTTTCCTTCGTGCTGGACGGCGTGCATCCGCATGATCTGGGGACCATCCTCGACCATGCCGGCGTGGCGATCCGGGCCGGCCATCATTGCGCCATGCCGGTGATGGACTTCTACGGCGTGCCGGCCACGGCGCGGGCCTCGTTCGCCTGTTACAACACGCGCAGCGATGTCGACGCGCTGGTGACGGCGCTCAGGGGCGCGCGCGCGCTGTTCGGAGGGCGGGGCTGATGGATTTGCGCGAGCTGTATCAGGACATCATCGTCGATCACAACCGCAATCCCCGCAATTTCCGTCCCATGGAGGGCGCCGTGCGCATCGCCGAGGGCTACAACCCGCTCTGCGGCGACAAGCTGTCGGTGTATGCGCGGATCGAGGATGGGCGCATCAAAGATGTGAGCTTCGTCGGCAGCGGCTGCGCAATTTCCACCGCCTCGGCCAGTCTCATGACCGAGGCGGTCATGGGCAAGACCGTGGCCGAGGCCGAAGCCCTGTTCGCGGACATGCACGCGCTGCTCACCGGCACCGCCAGCGGCGATCCGGCCCGGCTGGGCAAGCTGGCGGCGCTCGCGGGCGTCAAGGATTACCCCGCACGGGTCAAATGCGCCACCTTGTCGTGGCATACCCTGCATGCCGCGCTGAAAGGGGAACTCACCCCCGTGCGCACCGAGTGAGGTCCGTCATGTACACCCAGCCAGCCGATTACGCCACGCTGTCCCGCGATTGCCTGGGGGTCCTGATCCCGGCGGGCGATACCGTCGTGATGCCCGAAGGCGCCGAGGTGCGCATCACCCAAGCCCTGGGCGGCAGTTTCACGGTCTATTACGGCGGCAACCTGGTGCGCATCGCGGGCAAGGACGCCGACGCACTGGGGCGCGAGGTGCCGACCGGTCCGGTGCTGCCTGAGGACGCCAGTGACGCGGCCGTGGAGGCCTGCATCGAGGATCAGCTCAAGACCTGCTTCGACCCCGAGATTCCGATCAACATCCTCGATCTGGGCCTGATCTACGACCGGCAGGTGGAAACCCTGCCCGAGGGCGGACGCGCCGTGCACATCCGCATGACGCTCACCGCGCCGGGCTGCGGCATGGGGGACATCCTGGCCGACGAGGTGCGCGCCAAGGTGGCGGCGGTGCCGACGGTGAAACGGGTGAGCGTGGAGCTGACCTTCGAGCCGCCGTGGGACCAGAGCCGCATGAGCGAGGCCGCCCGGCTGCAGACCGGAATGTACTGAGGCCATGCCGGCGACGCCCTGGCAGTTCGTGCGCCTGCAGCGCGAGACGCGTTATGTGGAGCTGCGGCTGCAGCCGGATCTGTTCGGTTGGGTCGTCATGCGCATCACCGGCGACGTGCAAAACGGTGGCGCCACCCGCCGGACCACGCCCTGCGCCGATTATCCCGAGGCGATTCATCTCTGGAACCGCGAGGTGCGCGCCTGCAAGCGCCGCGGCTACGCGCCCGTCGCGGCAGCGCCAGAGCCTTCGCCTCCGGCGCTATCGGTCTGACCGCGCCCGAAGCCCGCCTCCGGCGGGTGCGACAATGTGTCACATTCCGCGCGGTCGGCTTGCCCGTTAGACTTTCTCGCACTGGTTGAACACAAAAACCAAGCTGCTTGCGAGAGATCCGTCGATGTCCCGAAGTCATGTCGCCTCACTCAAGACCTGCAGTGCCGGCATCCTCGCTTTTTGCGCCGCGGCCGGCGTGGCGCAGGCACACGAGGACTGGCAGGGCGCGCGTGCCGACGCCCATGCGCCGATCGGGGTGATGGGCGATCACGTCCACAAGGCCGGCGACTGGATGGTCGGCTACCGCTACATGCTCATGCGCCAGGAAGGGTTGCTGGACGGGTCGGATTCGGTCTCCAAGCAAAAAACGTACAGCAGCAAGGCTGCAGGCGGCTACGGCTATCACAATGCGCCGAAAGACATGGACATGGCCATGCACATGGTCGAGGTGATGTACGCCCCGACCGACCGCTGGACGCTGATGGCCATGATCCCCTACCTCACGATGGACATGAGCGCCGAGCTGCACAGCCATGGCGATCACCCGCCGGTGCCCTACGACATGGAATCGGATGGCTTGGGCGACGTGTCGCTGTCCGCGCTGTATCGCCTGACGCCGGTGGCCAGTGCGCATCAGGCCATTGCCAGCCTGGGACTCAGTGTCCCGACCGGCAGCATCACTGAGAAGGACGACATGCCCCATGGCGAGCACGGCGCGCCGATGGCCATGCGTCTGGAATACCCCATGCAGCTTGGCTCGGGGACCTACGATCTGAAGCCCGGCCTGACCTATGTCGGTCAGGGGGAGCGCTGGTCCTGGGGCGGGCAGGGCATCGCCACCATCCGCACGGGCGAGAATGACGAGGGCTATACCCTCGGCAATCGGGCCGATCTCACCGGCTGGGTCGCCTATGGCTGGACGCCGGCCGTGAGCACCTCGCTGCGCCTGGCCTTTGCCACCTGGGGCAATATCGACGGTCAGGACAAACAGATTTCGCCCACCATGTCCCCGGCTGCCGATCCGCGCGCGCAAGGCGGCGAACGGGTCGATGTCGGGGTCGGCGCCAATTTTTATGTCCCGGATGGCCCGTTACAGGGCCATCGCCTGGGATTGGAAGTCCTCTTGCCGGTCGCCCAGCGTCTGGACGGCCCGCAATTGGAGACGGACTGGGCAGCCGTGCTCGGCTGGCAGTACGCCTTTTGATGTATCCCTCTCAGCCTCTTGTTGCCTGATGTTGCGCCGGGGAAACCCGGCGTTTTTTTGCGTCTGAATTTCACGGATCGACGCCGGGCGGCGCCCCGTTCCAGTAAACCTGCTGGGTCAGGTAAGGGTGGGGATGGCGGCGCAAATGATGACGCATCAGGCTGATGGGCACGATGCGCGGCACATCGCCCTGCCGATAGGCCTCGATCGTCTCGGCAAGCTCAGCTTTTTCAGGCGGCGCAAGCTGATTCTTGAGGTATCCCATGGCGTGGTAGAGCACGTTCGCGTGGCGTTTGCGCGTGGCAGGAAAGCGCAGCGTCCGCATGAACGTCTGCCCGTATTGCGCCGTGGCCTCGGCCAGCGGGATCCGGCCGATGTTTGCCACGATGCGCCCGAGGCCGCGCAGGGGCTCGCTGCCATGTGCCATCAGCAGCAGCTTGTGCCCGGTATGGAATTGCACCAGCGTCTCTGCCGTCGGGCCTTGCGCCAACAAGGTGCGCCAGCGTGCGTAGGCATGGACCCGCTCGAGGAAGTTTTCCCGCAAGGCGGCATCCTGGAGTCGGCCTTCCTCTTCTGCCGGGAGCAGCGGCAGGCCGTTCAGGACGGCATCGGCATAGATGCCGCGGCCGCGCGGGTGGGCCCGACCCGCCTCGTCATGCACCGGAACACGGGCCATGCCGCAGCTCGGCGAGCGCGCCTTGAACACATAGCCGCTGAGATCGTGCGCTGCCTCGGCCGCGACGCGCTGTCCGAAGGCGGCCAAATCCGCGGTGACGTCAAGCGACTGATCGGCAATCCCGCGCGCCCGGATCGACCCGTCTTCCTGCACCAGACGCAGCGGCGGCCGCGGGGCACCCAGCCCGATTGCCATTTCCGGGCAGAAGGGGCGAAAGTCGAAATAGGGCGCAAGTGTCTCGAGAATGCAGCGATCGCGCTTGTGTCCGCCGTCGTAACGAACAGCCTCGCCGAGCAGACAGGCGCTGATGCCGAGCGTGAGCCTGGGCCAAGGCGGCGTGGCGCCCGTTTCGGGTGGGATCGACATGGCTGCATTCTACTGCGGCGCAACCCGGCCGACGGGGCTGCGCTAGAATGCGCCTCTGACCTGAGGCCGGCGACAGGGGCGCGCGAGGGTCCGGCAGGCCATCGACGAGGCAGGGGTGAACGCAGCAGACTGGATTTCGGCCTTGGATCTCGCTCCACACCCGGAGGGTGGCTACTTCCGCCGTACCTACGCCAGCGAGCGGCGGCTGGAAACGGACGGAGCCGAAGCCCGGCCGCTGATGACGAGCATCTATTACCTGCTCACGCGCGAGGCGCCGACGGGTCATCTGCATCGCAATCGATCCGACATCGTGCATTTCTTCCACGCGGGCGCACCCATCGTTTACTGGCTCGTGTGGCCGGACGGGCGGCTCGAGCGACATGTGTTGGGGCCTGATCCGGCGCAAGGGCACACCTTGCAGCTCACCGTGCCCGGCGGGGTGTGGAAGGCGAGCCGACTCGAGACCGGCGCCTATGGCCTGATCAGCGAGGCCGTCGCGCCGGGCTTCGATGCGGCCGACCGCGACATGGCCGGCCGCGAGGAAATGCGCCGACTGTACCCGACGCACTGGCCCGTTCTCTCCACGCTGATCGGGGACGGCGCGGCATGAACGGCGAGTTGGACGCCCTGCTGGCCGCTGGCCTCAAGGCAATGGCGTTGCCCATTGCCGCCGTGGATCAGCAGCGACTGCTGGCCTTCCTGAGCCTGCTCTCCGAATGGAACGGCGCCTATAATCTCACCGCTGTGCGCGACCCGGTGGACATGGTGCCGCGCCATATCCTGGACAGCCTCACGGTGTTGCCGCACTTGCGTGGCGACCGGATCGTCGATGTCGGCAGTGGCCCCGGCTTGCCCGGAATTCCACTGGCCATTGCCGATGCCGGGCGGCGGTACATCCTCGTCGAGAGCAACGGCAAAAAGGTGCGGTTTCTGACCCATGCGGTGCGCCGCCTGGGGCTGGCCCATGTCGAGGTCCTGCACGGGCGCGCCGAGGCCGCGAGTCTGGTCTGTCCGGCCGATACCGTCGTGGCGCGCGCCGTGACCGATCTGGCGCAACTCTGCGCCTACACCCGGCATCTGGCCAGCCCAGAGGCGCGGCTCGTGGCGATGAAGGGACCGGACGTCGCGACCGAATTGAACGGCATTCCGGGAGATTTCGCATTGTGCGAGGTCGTGTCCGTGACCGTTCCCGGGCTGGATGCGGTGCGACGGCTGGCGATCTTGCAGCGGGCGCCCGAGCAGGCGGCGTGAACGATCGACGATGAGGAAGCCGATGTGGCCCGCATAATCGCAATCGCCAACCAGAAGGGCGGAGTCGGCAAGACCACGACCACCGTCAATCTCGCCGCGGCCCTGGCATTGGCTCGCAAGAAGGTGCTGCTCGTCGATCTCGATCCGCAGGGCAACGCCACGGTGGGCTGCGGCGTCGCGGTCGCCGACGGCGCGCTCACGGCCTGCGAGGTGCTGCTGGGCGACTGCACGCTCGCCGAGGCGCAGCGCGAAGTGGAGAAAGTGGGCGTCCACATCCTTCCGGCGACCGGCGATCTCACCGCGGCCGAGGTGGGGCTGCTGCAGCGGGATCACCGGGAGAGCGCCCTGGTCCGCGCGCTCGCGGACTTGCATGCGCCGTTCGACTACGTGCTGATCGATTGCCCGCCATCGCTCAATCTGTTGACCGTCAACGCCCTGGTTGCCGCGGACGGCGTGCTGATTCCCATGCAATGCGAGTACTACGCGCTGGAAGGACTCAAGGCGCTGCTCGGGACCATCGATGGGGTGCGTCGGGAAGCCAATCCGCGGCTCGAGATCGAGGGGCTGTTGCGCACCATGTTCGATCCGCGCAACCGCCTGGCACGGGATGTCTCCGAGCAGTTGCTGCGCCATTTCGGTGACAAGGTCTATCGCACCATCGTGCCGCGCAATGTCCGGCTGGCGGAGGCGCCGAGCTACGGCGTGCCCTGCGTACTCCTCGACCGTAGCGCGCAAGGCACTGCGGCCTACCTCGCCCTGGCCGGCGAGATGTTGCGTCGCCATGCCCGCGGCCGGACGAACGCGATCACGGATCTGACGGGAGTTGCCACATGAATCGCAAGCGAGGGCTCGGGCGCGGCTTGGATGCGCTGCTGGGCGGGGTGGCGCTGGCGGGCCCGGCGGGTCCGGGCGAGGCACTCGAACGACTGGCGATCGAACAGCTGCAGCGAGGGCGTTACCAGCCGCGGTTGCAGATCGAGCCTGAAGCGCTGGCCGATTTGGCAGAATCGATACGCTCGCAGGGCATCCTCCAGCCGATCGTCGTGCGGCCCGTCGACGGCCGCTACGAGATCATCGCCGGCGAGCGGCGCTGGCGCGCGGCGCAGCTCGCCGGTCTGCGCGAGGTGCCCTGTCTCATCCGGGAGGTCCCCGACCAGGCCGCCATGGCGATTGCCCTGATCGAGAACATCCAGCGCGAGGACCTCAATCCCATGGAGGAGGCGCTTGCCTTGGCGCGCCTGCAGGACGAGTTCGCGCTCACCCATGAACAGATCGCCGGCACCGTCGGCCGTTCGCGCTCCGCCGTGACCAATCTCCTGCGCCTCAACGAACTGGAACCGGCTGTGCGCAAGATGCTCGAAGACGGCCGCCTGGAAATGGGCCACGGCCGTGCCTTGCTCGGGTTGAAGGGCGGCGAGCAGTGCGAGGCCGCGGCTCACGTGGCGCAGCGCAAGCTCACCGTACGCCAGACCGAGGCGCTGGTGCGGCGTTTGCAGCAGCCCAAGGCCGCCGGCCGGGCGCCGGACCCCAACCTCAGCCGCTTGCAGCGTCTCTTGTCCGAGCAACTGGGCACCGGCGTCACCATTCGGGATCGCGGCGGCAAGGGATCGATCCGCATCGACTACCACTCGCTCGAACAGCTCGACGGGCTGCTCGCGGCCTTGGGGAAATCGCCCGAGGACGAGTTTCAGCGTTGACCGGCCAAGGTGCGGTCATTATACTTGCCGCGCTTCCGAGGGGCAGCGCCGCTATTTTCAGCGCGCCTCTGCAGGTTGCGCGGCACGTTTCCCCCAAGGTCGTTGAATTGCATCGATGGGCCGGCTGATTCGGTGGCAAGCCGCCGTGACGCTGACCATGGCAGCGGTTGCGGCCTACTGGTTCGGCTGGGCCGGCGCGATCGCGGCCTGCATGGGAGGCGGCGCGAACCTGATCGCGGCCGTGACCTTCATGGTCAGGACGGCGCTGCTGCCGCCCGATGCCACGCCTCAAGCCCGGCTGGCCGCGATGGTGCGGGCCGAGGCCGTGAAGTGGGGTACCAGCATCGGATTGTTTGCGGCCGCCGCCATGCTCGTGCCGAAGCAGTTTCTGGTGGTCATCGCGGCCTTCGCGGCCACGACCGGGGTTTATTGGTTCGCCCTCCTGTGGGACGTGCCGGGTGACCGGCATAAAAAAGGGGTTGATTGACTCATGGCCAGTGCTGAACACGCTGCTCACTCCCCTCAAGAATACGTCACCCATCACCTGACCGGGTGGACGGTCGGGGAAGGATTCTGGACTTTGAACATCGACACACTGCTCGTGTCGTCGGTGCTCGGGATGCTGCTCGTGGCGAGCTTTGCCGTGGCGGCCCGTCGTGCCACCACCGGGGTGCCGGGTCCGTTGCAGAATCTGGTCGAATCGATCATCGAATTCATCGACGGTGTGGTGCATGAGACCTTCCATGGCGACAGCCGACTCATCGCCCCGCTGGCCATGACGATTTTCTGTCTCGTCCTGCTCTGGAACACGATGGACCTGATTCCGGTCGACTTGTTCCCGGCCGTTGCGGGCCTGTTCGGCGTCGACTATTTCCGGCCGGTGCCCTCGGCGGACATGAGCGCGACCTTTGGTCTTTCGTTCACCGTTTTCCTGCTCATCATCATCTACAGCATCAAGGGCAAGGGTGTCGGCGGTTATCTCGAAGAACTGCTGTTCCATCCTTTCGGCAAATATCTGGTGCCGTTCAATCTGATTCTGAATGCTGTGGAATTGCTGGCCAAGCCGCTGTCGCTCGGTTTGCGACTGTTCGGCAACCTCTATGCCGGCGAACTCATCTTCGTCCTGATTGCCCTGCTGCCCTGGTGGGCGCAGTGGGGCCCCGGCGGCGCCTGGGCGATCTTCCATATCTTGGTCGTCCCCTTGCAGGCGTTCATTTTCATGACCCTGACGGTGGTGTACCTAGGTATGGCGCACGCCAAGCATTGATCCTTTTGGCCCACACTGCATGTTCCCGAACGAGGAGGAATGATGGAAGCTCTTATCGCCCAGATTCAGGCCAACACCGTGTTGACCGTCGGTATCATTTTCGGTCTTGCCGCGGTCGGCACGGCCATCGGCTTCGCCCTGCTGGGCGGCAAGTTCCTGGAAGGCGTTGCGCGCCAGCCCGAGCTGGCCGGCATGCTGCAAACCCGCATGTTCATCATCGCCGGTCTGCTCGACGCCGTCTCCATTATCGGTGTGGCCATGGGCCTGCTCATGATGTTCGCCAATCCCTTCCTGGCCGCACTCGGCTGAGGCATCCGGCCAACCGGCTGTTTTTTGGTTTAGAGCACGAATCGCGGAGAAGTTATCGTGGGCATCAACGCCACTCTGATCGGCCAGATGATCACCTTCGGGTTGTTCGTGTGGTTCATGATGAAGTTCGTCTGGCCGCCCCTGACGCAGGCCATGCAGGAGCGTCAGCGCAAGATCGCCGAAGGTCTTGCGGCGGCCGAGCAGGGCAATACCCAGCTCGAGCGTTCGCGGCAGGAAGTCGAAGCGACGCTGCAGGCTGCTCGTCAGCAGGCGGCTGAGATCCTGGCGCAGGCGAATCGCCGCGGGACGGAAATGGTCGAGCAGGCCAAACTGGCGGCCCGCGAGGAGGGCGAACGGCAGATCCGCTCTGCAGAAGCGCTCATCGCCCAGGAAATCGCTCAGGCTCGGGAATCCCTGCGCAGGGAAGTGGCGGAACTGGCCACCGCCGGCGCAGCACGTATTCTCAAGCGAGAGATCGACCCAGCGGCTCACCGCGATCTCGTCGACGATCTCGTCGGCCAGATCTGATCGGGGGGCTCAATGTCGGACATAAGCAGCTTGGTACGGCCCTATGCCAAGGCCGTGCTCGATCTGGCGCAGGAGTCGGGCGAGCCGCTCGCGCAGTGGCAACAGCGCCTGGACCTGCTGGCCGCGGTGGTCGAGTATGGACCGATCCGTCAGGCGCTGGAAAACCCGCGACAGACCAGCGAGCAGCATCGCCAACTGATCGTCGATGCCATCGGCCCGGAGCTGGGTCCGCAAGGCATCAATCTGGTCAGGCTTCTCGTTGAGAATCGCCGCCTGCTCTTGGCGCCGCAGCTGGCGTCGGTTTATGCCGCGCTGCGGACCGAGGCCGAGGGGGCAGCGGATGCCGAAGTGGTGAGCGCAGTCGCGCTCGATGAGGATCAGCAACGGCGCATTGCCGAATCGCTCGCCCGGCGGCTCGGGCGCAGGATCAACCTCAAGACGCGCGTCGATGAAACTCTGGTGGGCGGGGTCATCATCCGGGCCGGCGATCTGGTGATCGACGGTTCGGTCCGCAGCCAGCTGGAACGTCTATCCCGCGCACTGGTTCATTGACGAGGAAGCAACATGCAAGTCAATCCCGCCGAGATTAGCGAGCTGATCAAACAGCGCATTCAGGATTTTCAGGTCGTGGCCGAGGCCCGCGCGGAAGGCACCGTCATCAGCGTCGCCGACGGCATCTGCCGCATCCATGGCCTGACCGCGGCCATGCAGGGCGAAATGCTGGAGTTCCCCGGCGTCACCTTCGGGCTGGCGCTCAATCTGGAACGTGATTCTGTCGGCGCGGTGGTGCTGGGCAGCTACGAACACATCAAGGAAGGCGATCGCGTGCGCTGCACCGGGCGCATTCTGGAAGTCCCGGTCGGCGAAGCCGTGCTCGGGCGCGTCGTCAACGCGCTGGGGCAGCCCATCGACGGCAAGGGCCCGATCGATACCGGCCTGTCTTCGCCCATCGAAAAAGTGGCGCCGGGCGTCATTGCCCGTCAATCGGTGTCCCAGCCGGTCCAGACAGGGCTCAAGGCCATCGACGCCATGGTGCCTGTGGGCCGCGGTCAGCGCGAGCTGATCATCGGCGACCGCCAGACCGGCAAGACTGCCGTGGCCGTGGACGCCATCATCAACCAGAAGGGCACCGGCGTTAAGTGCATCTACGTCGCCATCGGCCAGAAGGCCTCCAGCATCGCCGCCGTGGTGCGCAAGCTGGAAGAGCACGACGCGCTGGCGCACACCATCGTGGTCGCGGCCAGCGCCTCGGACTCGGCCGCCCTGCAATACATCGCGCCGTACAGCGGCTGCGCCATGGGCGAGTACTTCCGTGACCGTGGCCAGGATGCGCTGATCGTCTATGACGACCTGACCAAGCAGGCTTGGGCCTATCGGCAGATCTCGCTGTTGCTGCGCCGGCCGCCGGGTCGCGAAGCCTATCCCGGTGATGTCTTCTACCTGCACTCCCGTCTGCTCGAGCGCGCAGCGCGCGTGAACGCGGAATACGTCGAAAAGCTGACGGGTGGCGAGGTGAAGGGTCAGACCGGATCCCTGACCGCGCTGCCCATCATTGAAACCCAGGCGGGCGACGTGTCGGCCTTCGTGCCGACCAACGTGATCTCCATCACCGACGGCCAGATCTATCTGGAGTCGGATCTGTTCAACGCTGGTATCCGCCCGGCCATCAACGCGGGTCTGTCGGTGTCCCGCGTCGGCGGCGCGGCACAGACGAAGATCATCAAGAAGCTCGGCGGCGGCGTGCGTCTGGCGCTTGCCCAGTACCGCGAACTGGCGGCCTTCGCGCAGTTCGCTTCCGACCTCGATGAGGCGACCCGCAAGCAGCTCGACCGCGGTCAGCGCGTCACCGAGTTGATGAAGCAGAAGCAGTACGCGCCGTTGTCGATTGCGCTCATGGCCCTGTCGCTGTATGCAGCCAATGAGGGCTATCTCGACAGCGTCGATGTCAAGAAGGTGGTGGCGTTCGAGGCCGCGCTGCATGACTTCGCCCGCTCGGCCCACGGAGAGGTGCTGGCAAAGATCGACGCCACGGGCGACTTCAATGCTGAAATCGAAGCCGGACTGAAGAAGATCCTCGAGGACTTCAAGGCCACCGGAACCTGGTAAGGCGCGAACGGAATAGGTGAGTCATGGCGGGCACAAAAGAAATCCGCAATCAGATCCGCAGCGTCCGTAACACGCAGAAGATCACCAAGGCCATGGAAATGGTCGCGGCGAGCAAGATGCGCAAGGCGCAGGATCAGATGACGGCGACCCGGCCGTATGCCGAACGTATGCGGGAAGTCATCGGGCACCTGGCCGCCGCCAGCCCGGACTACCGGCATCCGTTTCTGGTTGAAAGCGAAACGGTCAAGCGGGTCGGCATCCTGTTCGTCTCGACCGATCGCGGCCTGTGCGGCGGCCTCAACATCAACCTGTTCAAGACGGTTCTCGCGGAAATGCGGCGCTGGGATGGACAGGGGGTCGAGGTCGAGCTCGCCATCCTCGGCAGCAAAGGCATCGGCTTTTTCCGTCGCCTGGGCGGCCGAATCGTTGCGCAGCAGAGCGGGCTGGGTGATCGCCCGCGACTGGAGCAACTGATCGGGACGATCAAGGTCATGCTGGACGCCTATCGGGAAGGCCGCATCGACCGGCTGTTTCTGGTGCGCAACCAGTTCGTGAATACGATGACCCAGAAGCCGGTGGTGCAGCAGGTCTTGCCGGTCGAACCGGTGCGCGAGTCCGAAATGCTCTCCAACTGGGACTACATCTACGAGCCGAATCCCGCCGCGCTGCTGGATGATGTGTTGATCCGATACGTCGAATCGCAGATCTACCAGGCGGTCGTCGAGAACGTCGCGAGCGAAATGGCCGCACGCATGGTTGCGATGAAGTCGGCGTCCGACAATGCGGGTGAGGTCATTCGGCGCCTGACGCTGATCTACAACAAGGCCCGTCAGGCCGCGATCACCCAGGAGCTGGCCGAGATCGTGGCCGGCGCGGCAGCGGTGTCCTGATTCGCCGCTGTCGTCCAGCAGTCGTCCCCATTCCGTCCACCGTGCAAGCGCGGACAAAAGCCTTGAGGAAGTCAGACAGATGAGCTCCGGAAAAATCGTACAGATCATTGGCGCCGTGGTGGACGTCGAGTTCCCCCGGGATGCCGTTCCCGCGGTGTACTACGCTCTGGTGGTCGACGCCACGGGGCTCGTCTTGGAAGTCCAGCAGCAGCTCGGCGACGGCGTCGTGCGTACCATCGCCATGGGCCCGTCCGACGGTCTGAGCCGCGGCTTGGATGTGCGCAGCACCGGCGCGCCGATTTCGGTGCCGGTCGGCAAGGGCACGCTCGGGCGCATCATGGACGTGCTCGGCAATCCGGTGGACGAAGTCGGCCCGGTCGAGAGCGCGGAGCGCTGGCAGATCCATCGCGCCGCGCCATCCTATGAAGAACAGTCCGGCTCCACCGACCTGCTGGAAACCGGGATCAAGGTCATCGACCTGCTCTGCCCGTTTGCCAAGGGCGGCAAGGTCGGCCTGTTCGGCGGCGCCGGCGTGGGCAAGACCGTGAACATGCTGGAGCTGATCAACAACATCGCGAAAGAACACAGCGGCCTGTCGGTGTTCGCAGGCGTCGGTGAGCGCACCCGCGAAGGCAACGACTTCTACCACGAAATGGCCGAATCGGGCGTTATCGATCTCAAGAACCTGTCCGAGTCCAAGGTGGCGATGGTCTACGGCCAGATGAACGAGCCGCCGGGCAACCGTCTGCGCGTGGCGCTGACCGGCCTCACCATGGCCGAGTATTTCCGCGACGAAGGCCGCGACATCCTGTTCTTCGTCGACAACATCTATCGCTACACCCTGGCCGGAACAGAAGTCTCCGCGCTGCTGGGCCGCATGCCGTCAGCGGTGGGTTACCAGCCCACCCTGGCTGAGGAAATGGGTCGTCTGCAGGAGCGCATCACGTCCACCAAGACCGGCTCGATCACATCGATTCAGGCCGTCTACGTGCCGGCCGACGACTTGACCGACCCATCGCCCGCCACCACCTTCGCGCATCTGGACGCCACCGTCGTGCTGTCGCGCCAGATCGCCGAACTGGGGATCTATCCGGCGGTGGACCCGCTCGACTCGACCAGCCGCCAGCTCGATCCGCTGGTCGTCGGCGAGGAGCACTACAACACCGCGCGCGGCGTGCAGAACGTGCTGCAGCGCTACAAGGAGCTGCGCGACATCATCGCGATTCTGGGCATGGACGAGTTGTCCGAGGAAGACAAGCTCATCGTGTCCCGCGCGCGCAAGATCCAGCGCTTCCTGTCGCAGCCTTTCCACGTGGCCGAAGTGTTCACCGGCTCGCCCGGCAAATATGTGTCCCTGAAGGACACCATTCGCAGCTTCAAGGGTATTCTGAACGGCGAGTACGACAGCCTGCCGGAACAGGCGTTCTACATGGTCGGCAGCATCGAGGAAGCGGTGGAGAAGGCCAAGCGCATTTGAACCGCTGCGGGAGTGAGCCGAGATGAGCCAGATCAAGGTCGATATCGTCAGCGCCGAAGGCGAGATCTTCTCGGGCAGCGGGAGCATGGTCTTTGCACCCGCCGTGGAAGGCGATGTGGGCATCGCGCCGCGCCACGCGCCGCTGCTGACTGTGTTGCGGGCCGGCGAGGTTCGTGTGCGCGATGAGCAGGGCAACGACGCGCATTTCTTCGTTTCCGGCGGCATCCTCGAGATCCAGCCGTTCAAGGTCACCGTCCTCGCGGATACGGCGCTGCGCGCCAAGGATCTCGATGAGGCGGCGGCGCTGGAGGCCAAGCGCCGGGCGGAAGATGTGCTGGCGCAGCGCCAGTCGGACATCGATTATGCCCGCGCACAGGCGGAGCTCGCCGAAGCGATTGCCAAGTTGCAGATGCTGGAGCGTCTGCGCAAGATCCGCAGCTAAACCAAGGGTTTAGCGATAGATGACAGAAAGCCCGCGAATGCGGGCTTTCTGTATTATGGGGCGACCAGATTCGGCCTGGCGGACCGCGGTCAGGGAATGACCGGCTGGGTCCATTCAAGCGAGAAGCCCCGATTCCGGTTCCATCCCAGGTCGTTCACGGTGAGGCCGTAGCCGAACAGCGTTGCCGTTCCATCGATATCCAGCAGGCTGCCCTTGCTGAATTCCATCGTATTGGCCGTGCTATCGAAGCTGAAGTTGCGTCCCTTGTCGCGGACGATGCTCAGTGCCTGACCATGCACCTCCGACATCGCGGCATCGGTCATGTCGTTCATCTGCGCCTGGCCAACAAACGGCACGACGGTCAAGGCCAGGGCCATGGACAATGTCTTGATCTTCATCTCGGTCTCTCCTTGAGGCATCCATCACACACAGCCGGCGAATCGTTTCGCGGCCCTGAAGTCATCGGCCATAGGGGGATAAACCTGAACCCCCGCGTCCAGAAAACCCCGGAGGTCTGGGCGGGGTTCACGACCGGCCTCACCCCGGCTTGACGGCCACCTTGAGCACGCCGTCGCGCTGATGGGCGAACAGGTCATAGGCGGCGACGATCTCGTCGAGGGGGTAGTGGTGGGTGACCAACGGACCGAGATCGACGCGGCTCGATGCGACGACGTCGAGGAGACGCCGCATGCGTTCCTTGCCGCCGGGGCACAGGGAAGAAATGATTTTCTTGTCGCCAAGCCCGGCGTTGAAGGCACCCAGCGGAAGGGTCAGGTCACTGGAATAGACGCCCAGGCTCGACAGCGTTCCGCCCGGTTTGAGAACCCGCAAGGCATTTTCGAAAGTGGTTTGCAGGCCGAGTGCCTCGATGGCCGCGTCGACGCCACGACCACCGGTCAGTCGCAGAATCTCGTCCACGACGTCCACTTCGTGGAAATTGAGGGTGACGTCGGCGCCCATCTGGCGGGCAATCCCCAGCCGGGCGTCGACGCCATCGACGGCAATGATGGTGCTCGCGCCGCGGAGCCGGGCGCCGGCCGTCGCGCACAGGCCGATGGGCCCCTGACCTGCCGGGGGATTTTCGGTCCGGTTGGAAGTTGAGAGGATGGCTCCCGACGAAAGCGAGGAGCCCATGCGCAAGTCCCGATTCACCGAAGAACAGATGGTCAAGATTCTGCGGGAGGCCGACCGGTCTCCCGTGGCAGAGGTGGCCAGGAAGCACGGCGTCAGCGAGCAGAGCCTGTACCTGTGGCGCAAGCGCTACGGGCAGTTGGAGGCGGCCGATGTGAAGCAGCTGCGCACCCTGCAGCAGGAAAACGCCCGACTGAAGAAGCTGCTTGCGGAGCGTGACCTCGAGATCGAGGTCATGAAGGAGATCACCGCAAAAAAGTGGTGAGCGCGCCGGCACGGCGCGCACTGGTTCCGGGGATGGTCGAACGTGGCATCAGCGCCCGGCGGGCCTGCTCGCTGCTGGGCGTGTCGCGCTCGACATTGGGCTATGCAGCCAAGATGCCGCAGAAGGATGGCCTGGTGATTGAGCGCATGCGGCATTACGCCGCGCTATACCCTCGCTTCGGCTACCGCCGCATTCATGTCTACCTGGAACGGGAAGGCATCCAACTCGGCTGGGACAGAATGCTTCGGCTATGGCGCCTTGCCAAGTTGCAGGTGCCCAAGAAGCGCAGCAGGCGGCGTGTCTCGTCCTCACGGCCACGTCCGGTGCCTGCGATGGGGCCGAATCAGGTCTGGGCCTACGACTTCGTGTTCGACGCCTGCGCCAACGGCCAGCAACTGAAGTGCCTGGTCATCACCGACGAGTGGACGCACGAAGCCTTGGCGATCGACGTCCAGGGCAGCATCCGGTCCAGCCGGGTCATCGATGTGCTGTCGCGGCTGGTGAGCCTGCACGGCGCGCCACGCTACCTGAGGTCGGACAATGGCCCTGAGTTCGTCAGTCATGCCATCCTGAAGTGGCTGCAGCAGGCGGGTATCGAGACGGCACTGATCGATCCCGGCAAGCCTTGGCAGAATGGCACCGCCGAGAGCTTGAACGGAAAGTTCCGCGACGAGTGCCTCAGCATGGAGTGGTTCCGGAACCGGATCGAAGCCCGGGCGATCATCGAGACGTGGCGACGCCACTACAACGAGGATCGGCCGCACTCGAGTCTGGGATACCGGACACCGAAGCAGTTCAAGGACGAGTTCCAGCAGCAACAACCCGCATCAACCCACCGAGCCGTCCTCAACTAGGGCCTGTTAACACAAGCCACGAAGTCCATCGACAACCAGTACGAAGTTG
>DAOKZK010000046.1:0-19971 GCA_035325645.1 Candidatus Macondimonas sp.
TCGCGCTCATCTCCCATCGGCCAACGCCCGACGCATCCGGAACACCCATGCAGATCGCGAGCTGGAACGTCAATTCGCTGAAAGTGCGCCTGCCGCATGTGCTCGACTGGCTGCGGGACAACCCCGTGGACGCGCTGGCGCTGCAGGAGACCAAGCTGACGGACGGCCTGTTTCCGGTCGATGCCCTGCGGGAGGCTGGTTACGCGGCGGTGTTCGCCGGCCAGTCGGCCTACAACGGCGTGGCGGTGCTCAGCCGGCTGCCGATGACGGCGGTGCGCACCGGCCTGCCCGGCTTCGAGGATCCGCAGCAGCGCGTACTGGCCTGCACCATCGGGCCGCTGCGGCTGATCAACCTCTATGTGCCCAACGGCCAGTCGGTGGACAGCGACAAGTACGTCTACAAGCTCGCGTGGCTGGCGCATCTGCGCGACTACCTGCAAGCTGAACTGGCGGAGCATCCGTATCTGGCGGTGGTCGGGGATTTCAACATCGCGCCGGATGACCGGGATGTGCACGATCCGGCCGCCTGGGCCGGACAGGTGCTGTGCAGCGAGCCGGAACGCGCCGCCCTGCAGCGCCTGCTCGATCTGGGGCTCGCCGACAGCCTGCGCCTGCACGAGCAGGGCGGCGGGATCTACAGCTGGTGGGACTACCGGATGATGGCCTTTCGCCGCAAGCGCGGCTTGCGCATCGATCTGATTCTGGTCAACCCCGCGCTGGCGGAGCGGTGCGTGGAAAGCCGGGTGGACCCGACACCGCGCGGGTGGGAGCGGCCGTCCGATCATGCGCCGGTGATCGCGCGCTTCGAGGGTCTCGGCCTCGGCTGATCCACCGCTCGACGGCTTGCGCCCGGTAGGCGCCGGGCTACGATGATCATGGGACCCTCGCCTGACCGGAGCACGCCATGGCCGCCTTGCATCGGCTCGACGTCATCACTTCTTTGCTGTCCACGCTGCTGGGGCTCGGGCGCGGCATGATGGCGCAGCCCGCAGCCGTTCACGCCCCGCCGCCCGCGCAGCGGCTCCGGCTCTACGACATGGAAGGCTGTCCGTTCTGCCGCGCGGCCCGCGAAGCGCTCTCGGCGCTGCATCTGGACGCCGAGATCTTCCCCTGTCCCAAGGGCGGCACACGCTTTCGGCCCGAGGTCGTGACGCTGGGCGGCAAGGCGCAGTTTCCCTATCTCGTCGATCCCAACACCGGCGCTGGGATGTACGAATCCGAAGCCATCGTCGCGTATCTCTTTCGCACTTATGGCGGCGGCCCGGTGCCGCTGCACTATCGCGGCGCGGTGATCAAGCAGCTCGGCAACGGCTTGGGCAGCCTGGTGCGTGCCGGAAAGGGCGTTCGCGTCCGCGCTTCACACGCCCCCGCGCAACCGCTGCATCTGTGGAGCTTCGAGGCGAGCCCGTATTGCAGGCTGGTGCGTGAACGGCTCACCGAGCTGGAACTGCCCTATGTGCTGCACAACGTGGCCAAGGAGCAGCGCGCAGAGCTGGGCCGCGCACGTCAGCGTCACCCGCCGCCCTATGTGCCGGTTGCCGGCGGCAAGCGCGCGGCGCACTTCGCGCGTACCGGCCACATGCAGGTGCCCTATCTGGAGGACCCCAACACCGACGTGAAAATGCTGGAGTCGGCCGCCATCCTCGACTACCTGGAACGCACCTACGCCGCTTGAGCGCCGCCCGCCGCATGGGCAAGCGCGGGCCGCGCCACTATACTGGCCGCCTGATCGTTCCTCCCATCGCGGATCGTCCTCATGTCGCTGGCGCGCCTCGTGCTGCTGTCTCTGAGCCTGCTTCTGGTCGCCGGCTGCGGCCAGAAAGGCGAGCTGTACCGACCGGACGAGGCGCGACCGGCCGAAAAGCCGGCGACGACGCCGGCCGCCGTGCCCGATCCCCTCGCCACCGAGTAAACCCCGACTCATGGATCATTTTCATTATCGCGACGGGCGGCTGCACGCCGAGGACGTCGATTTGGAAGCGCTGGCCGCGGCCTACGGCACGCCCGCCTATGTCTATTCGCGCGCCACGCTGACCCGCCATTTCCGCGTGATGACCGAAGCGCTGGGCGATCAGCCGCACCTGATCTGCTACGCCGTGAAGGCCAATGCGAACCTCGCGGTGCTGAACGTCCTGGCGCGCTTGGGTTCGGGCTTCGACATCGTCTCGGGCGGTGAGCTGGCGCGCGTGCTGCAAGCCGGCGGCGATCCGGCCAAGGTGGTGTTTTCCGGCGTCGGCAAGCGCGCGGCGGAGCTGGAACAAGCGCTCTCGGTCGGCATCCGCTGCTTCAATGTCGAGTCGATCGCCGAACTCGAGCGCCTGGATCGGATCGCGCGTGCCCACGGCGTCGCGGCGCCGGTGTCGCTGCGCGTCAATCCCGACGTGGACGCACAGACCCATCCCTACATCGCTACGGGCCTGAAGGACAACAAGTTCGGTATCGCCATCAGCGAGGCGGAAGCAGCCTACGCGCGCGCGGCCGACGCACCCGGGATCCGGGTGGTGGGCGTGGATTGCCACATCGGCTCGCAGCTCACCAAAACCGCGCCTTTCGTCGATGCCCTGGATCGTGTGCTCAAGCTGGTCGATCGGCTGGCCGAGCAGGGGATCGCGCTGCAGCATCTGGACGTCGGCGGTGGGCTGGGCATCCGCTACCGGGACGAAACGCCACCGGATCCGGCCGCGTATGCCGCAGCGCTGCGCGAGCGGTTGGCCGGCCGGGCGCTGGAGCTGATCCTGGAACCGGGCCGGGTGCTGGTCGGCAATGCGGGCATCCTGCTCACGCGCGTCGAATACCTCAAGGACCAGAGCGAGCGACACTTCGCCATCGTCGATGCGGGCATGAACGACCTGCTGCGCCCCGCGCTGTATCAGGCCTGGCAGGAGATCGTGACGGTACGCGAGCAACCGGACCGGCCCGAGGCGGTCTACGACGTCGTCGGGCCGGTGTGCGAAACGGCTGATTTCCTCGGCAAGGCGCGGCCGCTGCGCATCGCCGAGGGCGATCTGCTCGCAGTGCGCTCGGCGGGCGCCTACGGCTTCGTGATGGCGTCTCAATACAATGCGCGGCCCCGCCCACCGGAACTGTTGGTGGACGGTGATCGCATCCACGTGGCGCGGACGCGCGAGTCGGTCAACGACCTGTGGGCCGGCGAAAGCCTGTTGCCGGATTGATGCGGATATGACGGTCCCGCCCACCCCGCCCGTGCCGCTGGTCCTGGTGGACGGTTCCAGCTATCTCTATCGCGCCTTCCACGCCCTGCCGCCGCTCAGCACCCGTGACGGCCGGCCCACCGGCGCGGTGCTGGGCGTCTACAACATGCTGCGCAAGCTGATTCAGGAGTTGCAGCCGCAGCGCCTGGCGGTGGTGTTCGATGCGCGCGGCAAGACCTTTCGCGATGAGCTGTTCCAGGCCTACAAGGCGCATCGACCCGCCATGCCGGACGATCTGGCCCGCCAGGTCGAGCCGCTCAAGGCGCTGATCCGCGCCATGGGCGTGCCGCTGCTGGAAGTCGCCGGCGTGGAGGCGGACGATGTCATCGGCACCCTAGCGCGGCAGGCGGCCGAGCGGCAGTTGGAGACAGTCATCTCCACCGGTGACAAGGACATGGCACAGCTCGTCGACGGTCATGTCGCCCTGGTCAACACCATGACCGGCAGCTGGCTCGATCGCGCCGGCGTGGTGGCCAAGTTCGGCGTGCCGCCCGATCACATCGTCGATTATCTCGCTCTCATCGGCGACAGCAGCGACAACATCCCGGGCGTGCCCCAGGTCGGACCCAAGACGGCGGCCAAATGGCTCGGCACCTATGGCAGCCTGGACGCGCTCGTAGCGGCAGCCGATGCGATCACGGGCAAGGTCGGCGAATCCCTGCGCGAGAATCTTGAACAACTGGCGCTTTCCCGCGAACTGGCACGCATTCGCACGGATGTGCCGTTGGAGCGGTCGCTCGACGAGCTGCGTCCCGCTCCTGCCGATACCGACGCCCTTTTGACGCTGGCGCAGGAACTGGAGCTGGGCGGGCTGCTGCGCGAACTGAAGCGCGACGGCAGCGCGGCCACGGATATGGCAGCGTCAGCCGCGAGCGCAGGCCCCGGCGAGGAGCCGCGTTATCACTGCATCCGCGAGACGGCCGACCTCGAACGCTGGCTGGCGCGGCTGGAAGCAGCCGAGCTGATCGCACTGGATACCGAAACCACCAGCCTGAACAGCCTCGAGGCCCGCATCGTCGGTATCTCCTTCGCCGTCGATCCGGGGGAGGCGATCTATATCCCGCTCGCGCACGAAGGACTCGAAGCCGCGCCCCAGCTCGATCGCGACGCAACCCTGTCGCGGCTCAAGCCCTTGCTGGAGGATGGCACCCGCCCCAAGCTCGGCCAGAACCTCAAATACGACCGCGCGGTCCTGGAAAACCACGGCATACGCCTTCGCGGCATCCGCCATGACACGATGCTGGAGTCCTATGTGCTGGACAGCACGGCGCGGCACGACCTGGACGCCATGGCCTTGCGCGAACTCGGCGTCGCGACGATGACTTACGAATCGGTGACCGGCAAGGGCGCCAAGCAGATTCCCTTTGCCGCCGTGCCCATCGAGACCGCGACCCGCTACGCGGCCGAGGATGCGGACATCGCGCTGCGCCTGCATCGGGTGATGTGGCCGCGCCTGCAGGCGACCCCAGCGCTGGAAGCGATCTATACCATGCTCGAGATGCCTCTGTTGCCTGTGCTGGGGCGCATGGAGCGCACGGGTGTGCGCGTCGATGCAGCGCTGCTGCAAGCCCAGAGCGCGGAGTTGTCCGCCGAGATGGCGCGTCTGCGCGAGGCGGCGCAGCTCGAAGCCGGCAGCCCGTTCAACCTCGACTCCCCCAAGCAGTTGCAGGAAGTCCTCTTCGACAAGCTGGGCCTCCCGGTCGTGCGCAAGACGCCCACCGGCCAGCCGTCGACGGCCGAGGACGTCCTGCAGGAACTCGCCGCCGACTATCCCTTGCCGCGGCTGATCCTCGAGTACCGCAGCCTGGCCAAGCTCAAATCGACCTACACCGACAAGCTGCCGGGGCAGATCGACCCGCGCACCGGGCGCATCCATACCTCCTACCAGCAGGCGGTTGCGGCCACGGGCCGGCTGTCCTCCGCCGATCCCAACCTGCAGAACATCCCCGTGCGCACCGCGCAAGGCCGGCGCATCCGCCAGGCCTTCATCGCCGATCCGGGGCATGTGCTGCTCTCGGCGGACTATTCCCAGATCGAGCTGCGCATCATGGCGCATT
The DNA here is from genome assembly GCA_035325645.1 of Candidatus Macondimonas sp. Classification (GTDB taxonomy): domain Bacteria; phylum Pseudomonadota; class Gammaproteobacteria; order UBA5335; family UBA5335; genus Macondimonas. The sequence goes on from DAOKZK010000046.1 coordinate 5,270, forward strand.
TGTCCGGGGATGTCCGACTGTGCCAGGCCTTCGCCCAAGGCGAGGACGTGCACCGCGCCACGGCGGCGGAAGTGTTCGGCGTGCCACTCGATCAGGTGCAGGGCGAGCAGCGCCGCGCGGCCAAGGCCATCAACTTCGGTCTCATCTACGGCATGTCGGCTTTCGGGCTGGCGCGCCAGCTCGGCATCGCGCGCGAGGCGGCGCAGCGCTACGTCGATCTCTACTTCGAGCGCTATCCCGGCGTGCGCGTCTTCATGGACCAGACCCGCGCCCGGGCGCGCGAGCAGGGTTATGTGGAAACTGTGTTCGGCCGCCGCCTCTACGTGCCGGACATCCACGCGCGCAACGCGAGCCTGCGCCAGTACGCCGAACGCACCGCTATCAACGCACCCATGCAGGGCACTGCGGCGGACATCATCAAGCGCGCCATGATCGCCATCGATCGCTGGATCACGGAGGAGGCCGTGCCGGCACGGATGATCCTGCAGGTGCATGACGAACTGGTGTTCGAGATCCCCGTTGATGCCGTCGCGTCGGTCCGGGAGGGGGTGCTGGCGCGCATGCGCGGCGCGGCAGATCTGGCCGTGCCGCTGGAGGTGGAGGCAGGCGTCGGCGCGAACTGGGACGCGGCCCATGGCGCCTGACGTCGATCATTGGTCCGGCTCGACCCTCGTCGCAGCATCCGATCGACTCTCGCCCAATGCAGCGGACCAGGCGTTGATGACGGCATTGACGACCGTCGCCATGGGGATGGCGAAAAACGCACCCCAGAATCCCCAGATATTCCCGAAGAACAGGATCGCCACGACAATGGCGACGGGATGGAGCTTGACGGCCTCGCCCAGCAGCACAGGCGCGAGCATATTGCCGTCTATGAACTGAATCACACCATAGGCGAGCGTCGCCAGCAGGAACTCCTGGGATATCCCCCACTGCAAATAGGCCACCATGGCCACGGGAATCGCCACGACCGTAACGCCGACATAGGGGATGAGCACCGAAAGACCCGTGAGAACCGCCAGCAAGATGGCGTAATTGAGCCCCAGCAGGCTGAAGACGACGAATGACGCGGCTGCAACGATCATGATTTCGATGAATTTGCCCCGGACGTAATTGCTGAACTGCTGTTGCGCTTCATGCCACACGCGAACGGCCAGTTCGCGATCGTCAGGCAGAAAACGCTTGAACCATTCGAGGATTTGCGTGCCGTCCTTCAGCAGGAAAAACACCAGGAAAGGGACCAGGAAGATGTAGACCAGCAGCGCGGCCGCGCCCATGAGGGAGGAAAACGAATACCCCAGAAGGCGCTGGCTCAGCTGCAGGCCCTGGGCGCGGAATTGGGCCAGAAGCCCGTTGATTTCCGCCTCGGATACCAGATTCGGATACTGCTGCGGCAAGGTCATGAGAGCGGAATGCGCCGACGCCACCAAGGAAGGGATCTGCTGGGCAAAGGTCGTCAACTGCTGAAGGAACAGGGGCAGAAGGGCGAAGATCGTCAGGATCAGGCCCCCGAGGAACAGGGAAAACACGATGATCACCGCGCCCAGATGAGGGATGCCCTTGCTCGTCAACCAGCGCACCTGGGGATGAAGCAGGAAGGCGATGAGGACACTGGCATAGACCGGCGCCATCATCTTGGCCATCCCGATGATAAGCCCCGAGATCAGGATCATCATGGCCACCAGCATCACCACCCGACGGTCGGCAAATGCTTGTCTCAGCCACTCGCGCATCGCGGATCTCCCTCCTGTTCCTGGAACCCTGCGCCGGATTTGATGATCATCGCCGTGCCACAGCGGGACGGCCACCGGCGTGGCCTTGACCGCAGGACAGCCGGTCATGGCATTTCTGCGAGGTGAAGCCTTCGGAAGCTTCGGCGCCTCAGACCAAGCGGTCATCGTTGAACTTCCACGAGGCCCCATAGTCTATGTAGGCGAGTATCGCAACGATACTCTTCCTACCCTGAGTAAGCGGGCTCGCTGGTTTCCCCCAAGACCGCAGTCCGCTGTGACCGCGATGGCTTCCCCCTTCGGCCATCGCGGTTTTTTTTATTCCTGGACGCGCTGATCGCCGAACCAGGACTCCAGCCGCTCGCGCGCCTCGTCGACGCCCTGACGGGAAACCGCCGAGAACAGCTGGACCGTTGCACCCGGCGCTTCCCGGCTCAATGCGCGCCGCACGGCGAGCAGTGCATTGCCGGCGGCGCCGCGCCCGAGCTTATCGGCCTTGGTGAGCAGCACATGACAGGCAATGCCGCATCCTGCGCACCAGTCCAGCATCTGACGATCGAACGGCGTCAGCGGATGGCGCACATCCATGACCAGCACCACGCCCTTGAGGCTTTGCCGGTCGCGCAGGTAACCCTCCACAAGGGCCGCCCATTCCTGCCTCACTGCGAGCGGCACGTCGGCATAGCCATAGCCAGGCAGATCCACGAGCCGCATGCCGCAGGGAAGGGCGAAGAAATTGAGCAGCTGCGTCCGTCCGGGCGTGCGACTGGTGCGCGCGAGGGCCCGACGTCCCGTGATGGCATTGAGTGCGCTCGATTTGCCGGCGTTGGAACGCCCGGCGAAGGCCACCTCGGCCAGATCGTCTGCGGGCAATTGCATCAGCTGCGCCACGCTCTTCACAAAAACGGCTGCGTTGTAGTCCCGCATGAGATCCGGGGTTCCCTCGACTGATTCGGTTGACCGGTTTTGGTCTCAACGTTGTAGAATTGCGCGCTTGCGGGCCTGGATCCAGCGTTCGTTGACCCAACGTCACAGGCTCCAAGCCATTCAGCATGCCAGATCAGGAGGCGCATTTCCCATGAACAGACTGATTGCCGTGGGCTTTATGCTCCTCGGGTTATGCATGGCCGGCAGTGCAGTTGCTTCCGGCGACCCGGAGGCGGGACAGCAGAAAGCAGCGCCCTGCGCAGCCTGCCATGGTCCCGACGGCAACAGCACCAACGGCGAATGGCCGAAGCTCGCCGGGCAGCATCCTCAATACACCGAGGCGCAGCTCAAGGCCTTCAAGGAAGGCAAACGCCAGAATCCGCTGATGACGCCCATGGCGATGGGGCTGAGTGAAGAGGACATGGCCGATGTGGCTGCCTACTTCGCCAAGCAGCGGCCGCAGGTCGGCGGCGCGGATCCTGAGCTGGTGGAGGCAGGCGCCAAGATCTACCGCGGCGGCAACAAGGAATCGGGCGTTTCGGCCTGCATGGCCTGCCACGGGCCGCGCGGCTCGGGCAATGGACCGGCCGGCTATCCCCGCATTGCAGGTCAGCATGCCGCCTACACCAAACTTCAGCTTGAAGCCTACCGCAGCGGCGCCCGCAACGGCACCCCGGCCAGCCAGATCATGAAGAGCATCGCCTCGCGCATGAGCAATCAGGAGATCGAAGCGGTATCCTCGTATATCGAAGGACTTCACTGACCAGGAGCGAGCGCATGCGATACAGACTCGGTTTCTTCGCCAAACAGTGGCTGATCGCCTGTCTCTTGCTGGTAGCGGGTGTTGCGGGTGCCGATCCCGGTTATCAGGAAGGGGTTCAATATCGCCTCGTCGACAACCCGCAACGCATCACCAGCGGCGCCAAGGTCGAAGTCGCTGAATTCTTCTCCTACGGCTGCCATATTTGCTACGACATCGAGCCGTCCCTGGAGTCGTGGGTCAAGGCGCGCACCGACCGGATCAATTTCCTGCGCGTGACCCATGGCCCCGATTTCTTCCGTCGGAGCTGGGGCGTCTATGGGCAGTCCTACTATGCGCTCGAGACGCTCGGCGCGGCAGAAAAGCTCAACGGTCCCTTGTTCAAGGCCATTCATCAGGACAAGGAGCGGCTGGACAGTCCGGCCCGGATGGCGGATTTCGTTGCCAAACATGGCGTCGACAAGAAGGCATTTACCGCCGCCTACGATTCCTTCGCCGTGCGGACAAAACTCAAGCAGGCGCAAGCCCAGTGGGAACGCTTCGGCATCCTGTTGCTGGGGACGCCCGCGTTCGTGATCAACGGCAAATACATCGTATCGCCGGGTTTCCAGCAGCATGTGCAGGAAAAGGACGCCAAGCTGTCCGAAACACTCAAGGTGATGGATTACCTCATTGCCAAGGAAAGCAAGCCTGCCACCAACTGATCCCTGATTGAGGTGGCCGGGGTGATATAGTCGCGAACAGCCCAGCCACCGATCGGCGCGATCTCCATGGCCCACGGACTGTTCCTTGAGCTGCTCATCCTGCTGGCCAGCTCGCTGGCGGTCCTTTCGCTCTGCTACCCCCTGCGCATCCCGCCGATCCTCGGCTACATCCTCGTCGGCTTGCTGATCGGACCGGGTGGTCTGGGCTGGATTTCGCGGCCTGAATCGGTCGCCCAACTGGCCGAGTTCGGCGTCGTCTTTCTGCTGTTCTCGCTCGGCCTGGAGTTCGCATTGCCCAAGATGCGAGCCATGCGCCGTCTGGTACTCGGAATCGGCCTGGGGCAGGTGGTGCTCACCCTGGCCGTGTTCGGCGGCATCGCGCTGTCGCTTGGAATCTCCTGGACCACGAGCGGTGTCCTAGCCGCTGCGCTGGCATTGTCCTCGACCGCAGTCGTCACTCGCGAGTTGACCCGCAATCACCAGCTGCACCAGCGTTTCGGCCAGATCGCCGTGGCCGTCCTCCTGTTCCAGGACCTGGCATCGGTGTTCTTCCTCGCGATCCTGCCGTCGCTCGGCGGATCGGGGGATGCGGTGGTGTCGTCCCTGCTGTGGACAGTGGCCAAGTCCATGGCCCTGTTGGGCGGCTTACTCGTCGTGGGTCCACGGGTTCTGCCGCCCTTGTTCAGCGGCGTCGCTCGGACCCGCATCGAAGAGCTGTTCGTGCTGGCGGTTCTGGTCGTCATCCTGGCCGCCGCTGCGCTGACCCAATTGATGGGACTTTCGATGGCTCTGGGCGCTTTCATGGCCGGCATGTTGCTCGGTGAAAGCCATTTCCGCCATCAGATCGAGGCAGAGATCCGGCCGTTCAGAGACGTGCTCCTGGGGATCTTTTTCGTCGCCGTCGGCATGCTGATCCGGCCCGTACAGCTGGTGGACCAAGTGCACTGGGTGCTGCTGTTGACGCTGGGCTTCATGGCCATCAAGGGCTTGCTGGTCACCGGCTTGTCTCTGTGGATGGGCGAGTCCCGACGTACCGCGCTGATCGCCGCATTTGCGCTGGCGCAGGGGGGCGAATTCGGCTTTGCCTTGCTCACCTTGGGGGGTGCCTACGGCGTGGTCTCAGCTTCCCAGCAATCGCTGCTCTTTGCGAGCATCATGCTGAGCATGATGGTGACGCCCCTGCTGCTGAAGGCCGCGCCTCAGTGGACTCGGCACGTGGAGCGCGCCCCGGACGGAACGGCCGGTGCCGCGCTCCTGGCAGAGACGGGCAAGGAGCCACATGTCATCCTGTGCGGGTTCGGGCGCGTCGGCCAAGCCATCGCACGCTTTCTTCAGCGCGAACAAATCCCCTACATCGCCATCGACAGTGATACGCTACGCGTCCGGGAAGCCTTGGCGGCTGGCGAGTCCGTGCTGTTCGGCGATTCGCGCCAGCGGTCGCTGTTGCGCAGGGCCGGGCTGATGCACGCCCGGCTGCTCGTCATCGCCTTCAACAACGACAAGGATGCCCAGCGCGTCCTCGAGGAAGTCCGGCCGGTGCGCCCCGACCTGCCCGTTCTGGTTCGTACGTCAGATGATCGCCACTGGGAAGCGCTGCAAGCGGCGGGCGCGACGGGGATCGTTCCCGAGACGCTGGAAAGCAGCCTGATGCTGGTATCGCACGTCCTGGAACTGCTGGGGGTGTCCCCTGACCGCATCCAGGAGCATATTCAGCAGGCGCGCCAAGAGCGCTACCGGTTGCTTCACGGCTATCTGCATGGCGAGCGATCCAAACTCGCCGATGCACGGGGCAATCCGCTGGAGGTCGTCCACCCCGTCGTGCTCCCCGAGACGGCCCACGCTGTCAATCATCGCCTGGGCGACCTGGGGTTGGACCAGATCGGTGTTCGCGTGCAGGCGCTCCGCCGTGGCTCGGTGACCGGACAGGACCCGTCGGATGATGTCCGTCTCAAGGCGAACGACACGCTCGTGCTCCTTGGAACGGCGCCCCAGCTCGAGCGCGCCGAGCAGAGGCTGCTCGGTGGATAGTGCGATGACAAGTAGCGCCCCGGCCGGAATGGCTCGCCATTGGCGAGCCCGTCCATCGGCCCCTCGTGTGGGCATCATCGGCATTCACGGCCCCGAGGCCACAGCCTGCATTCAGGTGTTGCTCGAGGCGGGAATGTCGCTGACGGCGTGGACGCGCCGGCCCGACTCGGCCTGGGCGAAGCGCCTCGCGCGTCGTGGCGTCGTCGTCCGTCCGCTCGGTACCGCCGGCGAGCCGGCCGGGCCGGAGCAGGAGGTCAGGCCTCTGGACTGGTTGCTGATCTGTCCTGGGCAGCGGTTGGCAGCACCGACGTGTGATCTCACGGGCGTTTCTGATGCCTGCTGGCCGGTGGAATCCGGACGGGCTCTCGAATTCGCACCGGCCGGCTTGCGGCCGACGCCTCGTCGACACCCCGAGCGCAGCGTGATTCGCCTGCCGACAGCGGTCGTGCTGGAGCGCTGGTTCGACACGCCCATGCGTCGCGCCATACGGCGGGGATTTTTGCCCATTCCGCAGCGCAACGGCGACGCACTGCGGCTGATCTCGGCGCACGAGATTGCGGAGGTGGCACTGGCCCTGTGTGGAGAGGGCCTCAGTCTCGAGGCGGCCACAGGCCGCCTCGCCGGCGAATCGACGCCTATCCCGGCTGTTCTGGCGGCCTGCCGTTCGCTGGTCGAGCGCCCCGTGCGCCGCCAGCGCCGTTCGATCGCTTCCTTCGGCCTCGGGATGGGCCGGGAGTGGGCCCTGATGGCGCCACTGGTCGTCGAGCCGCTACCCATGAATTGCACCGTCGCCGATGAGAATTGCGTTATGCTGGACCCCATGCTGGACCGGATCCGGCGGCTGTCCTGGTAGGAGACCGTTGTGTCCATACGACGCGCATCCCGTCACCGCTTGGTCGCCGCATTTGCGGCCTTAACGTGTTTATTGTTCGTCATCGACACCGGGGCAGAAGCCCCGCTGCAAGCAGGAGTTCACCTCGTGAGCCAAACCGCCCCACTGATTCCGCTGCCCAACGCCCGCCAGGTCGCTCCCGGTCTGCTGACGGGCGGGCAACCGACCGAAGAACACCTCCGGTCCGCCGCAGCGGCAGGCTACAAGACCGTCATCAGCCTGCGTCCCGGCTCGGAAATGGCCGGAATCGACGAATCCGGTCTGGTCGACTCGTTGGGAATGGACTTTGTGAGCATTCCCATCGGCGGCGCCGCCGATCTCACCGAAGACAACGCGCGCCGACTGGATCGTGCACTCGCTCATGCCAAGCCGGGCCCGGTGATGATCCATTGCGCCAGTGGCAACCGGGTCGGTGCGCTCCTGGCCTTGCGCGCCAATCTGATCCACGGTCAGTCGGCAGCAGAAGCGCTGAGTCTCGGCAAGGCAGCGGGGATGACCTCTCTCGAAGATGCAGTCAGAGATCGACTCAAGTAGCCTCAGGCACCACGCAGGGCTGGGAGCGGATGTCGAACGCGTGTCCCACCGTCAAGCCTAGCTGACGCGCCGCGTTGCCCTGATTCACAGAAATTTCAACCAAGCCACAGGAGTTGGCATACCAGAAAGGCTTCCCATACGGGACGTCGCCGAAGGTTCGTGCATGGCAAACCGCGATTTCGTGGCGAATGAGAATCACATGTTCCACGCGCAAGCCTTCGGCGCGTAGGCCCGTCATCGCGTTGCCATAGCCATCGATGTAGATGACGTGGTTCCAATCCGGCGACCAGTCCATCCCTTCCGGATGATCCTCATTGCCCAGCGGAATCAAGGGAGGGCAGCGACCGGTCTGCAAGCGGGCTGCGGTCGGCCCAAACCAGTCCCGACCGTGAAAGGTAACGGCGATGCCATCCGGCGGCTCTGCAAGATAGTGCCAGACAGCGCGCTGAGCGCGCCGTGCGGCGATTGCGAGCAGGCCATTGTCCGGGCCGACCACGCGTATCCCATCGGCCTCGAGCATTACACCGCGCCGCGCTGTTCCGACCCCGGGATCGACCACGGCGACGACGCACGCCCCGGCGGGCAGATAAGAGAGGAGGGCAGCCAGGAGGTGGGCCGCCGGACGGATCTGAAAAGGCGCTACGTCGTGGCACAGATCCACCACGGTGAGCGTCGGCACGATGCGGTGAATCGCTGCTTTCATCTGGCCCACGTAGGGGCCATGCCCACCGAAGTCGGTAAACAGGAAGATCGGTGCGGGCATCTCGCTGGGAGCCGTCACACGTCGAGATTACTGACCAGCAACGCGTTGCGCTCGATGAATTCGCGGCGCGGTTCTACCTGGTCGCCCATCAGCGTGGTAAACACATCGTCTGCGGCCACCAGATCTTCCACGGTGACCCGGAGCAGTCGCCGCGTTTCCGGATCCATGGTCGTTTCCCACAGTTGATCCGGATTCATCTCACCCAGCCCCTTGTAGCGTTGGATCGTCAATCCGCGACGGCCCTCGGTCAACAGCCATTCCACCGCATCGCGAAACCGCGCAACGGATTGAGTTCTCTCCCCACGTCCGACGCGGGCCTGACTAGTCCACCAGCCAGACAGATTTTGTGCCAGCTTGTGCAGCGGTCGGAATTCCGCGCTTTCCAGCTGATCGACACTCAGGTGAAAAACCTGCTCCAGACCATGCCGGTGGCGGATGACGACGAGGCCGGCGGCATCGCTCGGCGGCACCGTGTAGCGGTTGGCACCCGGCGCCATCTCGTTGAGCTGGCGTTCGAAGTCCTCGCGCCACCGGTTGCGCTCTGCCTCTTCGGCGAGTACGGGCAGCACCGGCTCAAACTCGGCCAACACGGACAGGACGTGAGGATCGTAGATCCGGGACAGCCGCTCAACGGCTGCCTGCGCTTCCTGATGCGCCCGCACCAGCCGACCCAAAGGCTCGCCAGCCATCGCCGTTTCGGGTGAGGGCATGATGGTCGCGCCTTCGAGCGCCAAGTCGAGCAGGTAGGCGTTCAGAGCCGCATCGTCTTTCAGGTACTGTTCCTGCTTGCCTTTCTTTACTTTGTAAAGCGGCGGTTGCGCGATATAGACATGCCCGCGCTCCACCAAGGCATAGGTCTGGCGGTAGAAGAAGGTCAGCAGCAAGGTCCGGATGTGGGAGCCGTCGACGTCGGCATCGGTCATGATGATGATGCGGTGATAACGCAGTTTGTCGGCGTTGAAATCGTCGCGCCCCACCCCGCAACCAAGCGCGGTAATCAGGGTTGCGACTTCCTGAGAAGCCAACATCTTGTCGAAGCGAGCCTTTTCAACATTGAGAATCTTCCCCTTGAGAGGAAGGATGGCCTGGGTTCGCCGGTCGCGGGCTTGCTTCGCGGATCCGCCGGCAGAATCGCCCTCGACCAGAAAGATTTCCGACAGGGCGGGATTTTTCTCCTGACAGTCAGCCAGCTTGCCGGGCAGGCCGGCGATATCGAGTGCCCCTTTACGTCTCGTCATTTCGCGGGCGCGCTTGGCGGCCTCTCGGGCGCGCGCCGACTCCATGACCTTGCCCATCACGGCCTTCGCATCATGCGGATGCTCGAGGAGAAACTCCTGCAGTTTTTCAGCCATCAGGGATTCAACGACGGCCTTGACCTCGGACGACACCAGTTTGTCCTTGGTCTGGGAAGAAAACTTCGGATCCGGCACTTTTACCGAAAGAACGGCCGTCAGTCCTTCGCGTGCATCGTCTCCGGTCATGCTCAACTTTTCTTTTTTGTTGAGCCCGGCTTCTTCGATGTAGCCGTTGACCGTTCGCGTCAGTGCCGCACGGAAGCCCGCAAGGTGGGTTCCCCCATCGCGCTGCGGAATGTTGTTGGTAAAGCAGAACATAGTTTCCTGGTAGGAATCGTTCCACTGCGCAGCGACTTCGACGACGATGTCGTCGCGTTCGGCGGAGAAGTAAAAAATATGAGGATGAAGCGGGGTCTTCTTTTGATTCAGGTGTTCGACGAAAGCCTTGATGCCGCCCTGATATTCGAAGACGGCTTCTCGACCATCCCCTCGTTCGTCTCGCAGCTGGATTCGGACGCCGGAGTTCAGAAAGGATAGCTCGCGAAGGCGTTTCGCCAGGATGTCGAAATGAAACTCGATGTTATTGAAGATGCTGGTGCTGGGTTTGAATCGGATCGTGGTACCGCGCTGGCGCGTCGGCCCGATCACGCTGAGTGGCGCTTCCGGTTCGCCAAGATGGTAGCGCTGGAAGTGGATTTTTTCGTCGCGGTAGATCGTGAGATCAAGAACCTCGGAAAGCGCATTGACGACTGACACACCTACGCCGTGCAACCCACCGGATACCTTGTAGGAGTTGTCATCGAACTTTCCACCTGCATGAAGGACAGTCATGATGACTTCGGCGGCGGATCGACCCTCTTCGGCATGAATATCGACCGGGATGCCGCGACCATTATCGGCAACGGACACGACATTGTCGTTTTCAATCGTGACCAGAATTTCAGTACAGTACCCGGCGAGCGCCTCATCAATGGCGTTATCAACGACTTCGAACACCATGTGATGGAGTCCTGATCCGTCATCCGTGTCTCCGATATACATACCGGGACGTTTGCGTACGGCGTCGAGCCCGCGGAGTACCTTGATACTGGTGGAGTCGTAGCTAGTAGCACTCATGCGCAGGTATACCGTTCAAAGTCACCATCATACCACTCCCATGGTATCCAGTTGTTCCACGTGGAACAGCGAGATCGATTTCCCCTGAGGTATGCCGTCGTCGAGGGCGGTCACAAACTGCTGCGCCGGAAGAGATTCCAGGATCGACATCAGTCGTTGCCAGCTCCGTTGATCCAGTTCAGCGACGGGATCATCCAGCAGTAACACGGGAAACCCGCCGGTTCGTCGATGGAAGACGTCCACCTGGGCCAGCAAGAGTGCGTAGGTGAGGCGCTTTTCTTCGCCGCGGGAAAGAACCTGATGAGCGGGTTGACCGCCAATCCGGATGTCCAGGTCCGCCCGATGCGGCCCGATAGATGTGATACCCAGATGCCGATCGCGCGCGCGACTGCGCCGGAGTGCATCTTCCAGGCTTTGTCCCGCCGGGCTACCTGACAAATAGCGCAGGGCGGTTTCATCTGGGCCACCCAAGTCGACGGCGCGTTGGTAGAGGGTCGACGAGATGTCCGCAAGGAGCGCATTCCGGAGTGCGGAGATGACCTCGCCTTCCCTTGCGAGCAACCCCTCCCAACCCGACAGAACGTCATCCGAAGCTCCGATGCGAAGGGCGCCGTTGCGTTGTTCGAGCGCCCGGCTATAGTCACGCCAATGGGCGTGAAATGATGGTTCCACGTGGAACAATCCCCAATCCAGGAAACGGCGCCGGTCGCGGGGACTCCCTGCGACCAAAGGCGTGAGCCGTGGATCCATGAGTTGGACAGGACACAGTTCTGCCAACATGCTCATGTTCCGGACTGCCTCGCCCTGAATGGTGTAGCGGATCCCGCCTGCACCCCCAGCCGCGGCCAGATGGGTATATCCCCTCAAGGGATCGGTTACCCTAGCCTTGATGGCGAAACCGGCGCTCCCCTGCCGCTGCAGCACCTGTCTCCGCGTGGTTCGAAACGACTTTCCCCGCGCCAGCAGGTAAATTCCTTCCAGAATCGAGGTTTTGCCGCTGCCGTTCGGTCCGACAAGCCAGTTCATGTGCGGATCGCACACAAGCTCAAATCGTCTGAACCGCCGAAAGTCGCGTCCCTGGATCGAGCAGAGCGGCATTCCCGCTCACAACCGCATGGGCATTACGACGTGCTTGTTCGGAACCGATGGGGTGCCATTCTCAATGCCGGTGATGAGACAGCTTCCATTCGCATCGGAGAATTCCAAACGCACCTGTTCATTCGGAAGAACCGCTAAAGGTTCCATTAGATAGGTGACGTTGAAGCCGATCTCCATGGGCTCACCATTGTAGTCTGCCGCCAGGAATTCTTCGGCTTCCTCCTGTTCGGCATTGTGCGCTCGAATGGTAAGCCCTTTTGGGTCCAGTCCGAGCCGGACGCCCCGAAACTTTTCGTTCGACAGAATTGCTGCCCGGGACAGCCCCAAGCGGAGTGATTGCCGGTCTATCGTCAGAGATCTGGGTAAATGCTTTGGAACGACCTTTTCATAATCCGGAAATCGTCCGTCCACAAGTTTGCTTGTAAAGCGTACACCGTCCAGTACCGCGGTAACCTGAGTCGGTGCGATCTGCAGCATCACTGATCCTTTGTCCAGCAGCTTCTGCAGTTCCAGAATGCCCTTTCGCGGCAAGATGATCTGCCGGGGCTCGATGGATGTCTCTTTGATCTCCACTTCAGCCATGGATAAACGATGTCCGTCCGTTGCGACGGCGCGGAGCAGGCCCGGCTGAACGTCGAAAAGAAGGCCATTGAGATAGTAGCGGACATCCTGGTGCGCCATGCTGAACTGCGTCCGCTCCAGTAACAGCTTCAGGTTTTCCTGCTGGATGCTGATGAGCGCGCTGGTTTCCGGAAATGGGGTTTTGGGGAAATCGCTGGCCGGGAGTGTGCTCAGTGAAAACCGGCTCCCGCCACTGCGCAAGATCATGCGATCTTCATTTGCGGTGCAGAGGATCCTGGCTTGTTCCGGAAGACTCCGGACGATGTCCAAAAGTTTCCTGCCCGATACTGTCAGGCTCGTGTTCACGTCCGACTTGCAGCTTCCTTCTGCCATCAATTCGATTTCGAGGTCCGTACCGACTAAACGAAATCGATCGCCATCGATCTCCATGAAGACGTTTGCCAGAATGGGCATGGTCTGCCGTCGCTCAACCACCCCGATGGTGGTCTGGAGGCGTTTGAGTAGATCTTCGCGGGAAAATTCGACTGTCATGGTCTGGCCGTCTCAGATGGTGATTCAAATATAAATCTTATGTCTTTCCGGATAGTAGTGGTTAGCGCTGTGGAAAAATGCGCTGCACGCTGCTTTATCCTTACGATCCAGTCAGTTATGACCATCTGAATCCTGTGAAACAGCGAGCGTGAATCGTGTGCATGGAATGTGGATAACTCGCCCGATGCAGTTGGCTGTGGTATTTGCTCCACACTTATCCACGCCTTTCCCACAGTTTCTTCACGGGGTCTGCTACGCAGACAGCATGCGGGTCAGGTTCTGGTAATCCTCGTTGATTCGGGGGTCGCTGCTCCGGAGTTCCGCCAGTTTGCGGCATGCATGCAACACCGTCGTATGATCCCGACCGCCGAAGTGCTTGCCGATCTCCGGCAGGCTGTGCGAGGTCAGCTCCTTTGCCAGCGCCATGGCGATCTGGCGGGGTCTGGCAATGGACCGGGTTCGGCTGGACGAGATCAGATCGCTGCGGCGTATCTTGAAATACTCGGCAACGACGAGCTGTATGTTGTCCAGGGTCACCAGCTTTTCCTGCAGGCGCAGCAGATCTTTGAGCGCCTCACGCGCTTCATCGATACCGATCATGGAGCCTTTGAACTGACAATGTGCCACAACGCGACGCAGCGCCCCTTCGAGTTCGCGGACATTGGATCGCACCTGCTGCGCAATGAAGAACGCTACCGGATCGGGTAAGACGACGCCCGATTGCTCGGCCTTCTTGATGAGAATGGCCACTCGTGTTTCCAGCTCGGGCGGCTCGACGGCCACGGTCAGGCCCCACCCGAAGCGTGATCGGAGGCGTTCTTCGAGGCCCTGCACCTCCTTGGGGTAGCGGTCGCACGTCAGGATAATCTGACGGTGGCCTTCGAAAAGCGCATTGAAAGTGTGGAAGAACTCTTCCTGCGATTGTTCCTTGCCTTCGAAAAACTGGATGTCGTCGATCATCAGTGTGTCGACTGATCGGTAAAAGTTCTTGAATTCATTTATTTTATGATTCTTGAGGGCGTGCACCATGTCATTGACGAAGCGCTCTGAATGCAGATAAACCACCTTGATGTCACGGCGGCGTTGCAGCAGATCGTTCCCCACCGCTTGCATCAGATGGGTCTTGCCAAGGCCTACGGAGCCGTACACGAACAAAGGATTGTAGGAGTGACCCGGGTTCTCGGCCACCTGCCTGGCCGCAGCAAACGCCAGCTGATTGGATTTTCCTTCGATGAAGCTATCGAAGGTGAAGCCTGGGTTGATGCGATTTCCCGTCAGCGGTTCCGGACGCGCCGCCACGGGTCGATGGGCCTCGACGGCGGTGCCGGTCGTCGGCTTGGCGGTCCCGACTTCGATGCTGCTAGGGGGGATGGTCGCCGGCGCAAGTCGGCGAACCGTGGTTTGAATCACATCGAGGTAATGGGTGTGTACCCACTCCTGCACGAAGGTATTCGGTGCCAGGAGGCGGAGCTGCCGGCCCTCTTCAATCGCGTGCAAGGGAAGCACCCACACCCCGAAATCCTGTTCCGGGAGCTGGGATTGCAGTGCATCTAGACAGATTTTCCAAACCGACACAAGAGGATCCAATTTATTGTAATTAAAAGGTTTAACAACAACGAATCCCCGCCGTTTCAGAACGGGCGAATCAGTCTATACCCCTTTTTCTGGCCTAGCCACCGCATCAGCCGTGCATAAGTTCATAAACCTTTGGCACTCCTTTGGAGAGGGAGGAGTGTCGTGCG
>DAOKZK010000047.1:0-19630 GCA_035325645.1 Candidatus Macondimonas sp.
CCGCTTGCCCTGCTGCTCCGCATCTCCGAAGGTCAACTGATGCATGCACCCCTCCATCCGCCGTTGCCGCATTCTGGCAGCCGCAGGGCGATTTGTTCAGACATTCCCTAGCGGCCCGAGGCACCTCAACCCCGGCGTTTGTTGACAGACGCCGATCATCTCCAGATAATGCGCCGTTCAACGCGCCCGTAGCTCAGCTGGATAGAGTACCTGGCTACGAACCAGGTGGTCGGAGGTTCGAATCCTTCCGGGCGCGCCACTTGAACCTCGAGACCAAGCTTCCCCGCCCACGGCCTGTCCCGTTCCGAAGTCCTGCATCGCATGGTCTCGCCTTGCGGCGACAGCGCGCCGGCGTTCCGCCTGCCCCGTCGCCAAGCCGTCCTTCATCACTTTGCCCTCTCAGCCGGCGATGCGCGCGGGATGGCGTTTCAGGAGCCCCTGCATGAGTTTTCAGAACCTCGGCCTTGCGCCCGAGTTGTTGCGCGCCTTGGCTGACGCCGGCTACGCCGAACCCACGCCGATCCAGGCGCAAGCCATCCCGCTGGTGCTCGAGGGTCGCGACGTGCTCGCCGCCGCCCAGACCGGCACCGGCAAGACGGCGGCCTTCGTACTGCCCATCCTGCACCGTCTTGCGAGCGGTCCGGCGCGGTCGCCGCGAGCGCTGGTGCTGGTGCCGACGCGCGAACTGGCCGCCCAGGTGGTCGAATCGGTCGAGACCTACGGTCGGCATCTGCGCGTGCGCAGCGCCGTGATCTTCGGCGGGGTGAGCATCAACCCGCAGATCGAGCGCCTGCGCCGCGGCGTCGATCTCATCGTGGCGACGCCGGGCCGGCTGCTCGACCACGCCCAGCAGCGCACGGTCGATCTGTCCGGCATCGAGATGCTGGTGCTCGACGAGGCCGACCGCATGCTCGACATGGGCTTCATCCGCGACATCCGCCGCCTGATCGCGTTGTTGCCGGCGCAGCGGCAGAACCTGTTGTTCTCCGCGACTTTCAACGACGAGATCCGCGCGCTGGCACAGGGCCTGCTGCATCGGCCCGCGAGCGTGGAGGTGGCGCCGCGCAACACCACGGCGGCACAGATCACCCAGCGCGTGCACCCGGTCGACAAGGCGCGCAAGACCGCGCTCATCGCTCATCTGGTCACCAGCGGCGACTGGCATCAGGTGCTCGTTTTCACGCGCACCAAGCACGGCGCCAACCGGCTGGCCGAGCAACTGGCGCGCAGCGGCATCGAAACCGCTGCCATCCACGGCAACAAGTCGCAGAATGCCCGCACCAAGGCGCTGGCCGATTTCAAGGACGGCCGGGTCCGTCTGCTGGTGGCGACCGACATCGCCGCGCGCGGCATCGACATCGACGGGCTGCCCTACGTCATCAACCACGAACTGCCCAACGTGCCCGAGGACTACGTACACCGCATCGGCCGCACCGGCCGGGCGGGTAGCAGCGGCGAGGCAGTCTCCCTGGTCAGCGGCGAGGAGCAACCCCTGCTGCGCGACATCCAGCGGTTGTTGCGCCGTGAGATCCCGGCCAGCGTGATTGCCGGTTTCGAAGTCGGATCGGCGCCGCTCGCCGGCGAGATCGTCGCGCATCCCGAGGCGCCGCGCGGGCCGCGCCCGGGCCAGCGGCCGCCGCGGCAAAACGCCTCGAACGGCGCCGGCGCGCCCCGAAACCGGGACGACGGCCGCCCCGCGCGCGACCGCTCCAGCCGACCCGGCGACCGTCGCCGCGTTGACGCTCCAGGCCGCCGTTCGCGCTGACGCGCGCCGGAAAACCGCAAGCTGGGTCGTCCGTTCTGGCGGCCCTACGATGGCTGGTCGAGATCTGCCACGGCGGGCCCAATCGCTTGGGCAAACCGCTCGCCCGATACGAGAAGCTCGAACGCAGCTTCACCGCTCTCACCACCACCTTGCCGCCGCGATCATCGCCCTGCGCAAGGTGCCACTTGACTTACGGACAAGTTCTCAAGAGATGCAATGGCGAACCCTTCGGAAACTTTGGGTTTGCCAAAGCGCTCGCCGGTTCCGAAAGCGGCGGGCGCAAGGCCCGCCTTCATGGATGAGAATCAGTGAAGGCAGGCTGCCGTCACTCCGTCTGCAGGGCGGCGATCAAGGGGCAGCGCACCCGACCACGGACGGCATTGCAGCGCTGCACGAGCTCGGACAGCGCTGCTTCGATGCGCTGCAGATCAGCCAGTCGCTCGCGAACGTCCGCGAGTTTGCGCTGAGCCTGCGCACGTGCCTCGGCGCAGTGCGATCCGTCCTCGAGCTCGAGCAGTTCGGACACTTCTTCGAGACTGAAGCCCAGCCGCTGTGCCGACTTGATGAAGCGGACACGGCCAAGCTCGTTTGCGCCGTAACGGCGGATACTTCCCTGAGGCCGATGTGGTTCGAGCAACAGCCCCTTGCGCTGGTAGAAGCGGATGGTTTCGACGTTGACACCGGCCGTGCGCGCCAGCGCCCCGATCGTCATCGCTGCGGTCTGGGGCATGTCGTTCATGATCTTGACTCCGTACTTAAGTACGGAATTAAGCTTACTCCATGAAACCAGATACCCCAACCCCTTGGCCCAGCACAGGAGGCGGCCGTGCGGCGCTCGCGACCGGATTCGTCTCGGCCATCCTGGCCTCGACCTGCTGCCTCGGGCCATTGCTGCTGATCACACTGGGTTTCTCTGGTGCTTGGATCAGCAACCTCACAGCACTCGAACCTTACCGGCCGCTCTTCATCGGCGCAGCGCTCGTCGCGTTGTTTCTCGCCGGCAGGCGCATCTGGACCAAAACCCCGGCCTGCGAGCCCGGGCACGTGTGCGCGGTATCGCGCGTACAGCGGGGCTACAAGCTGCTGTTCGGGATCGTGGCCGCCCTTGTAATCGTGGCGCTCGGCTTCCCGCTGGTTGCGCCCTGGTTTTACTGATCGGAGGTTTCATGACGAGACGGCTTGGCTTTCCGACGCTGGCACTCGGCCTGATCATGAGCATGTCAGCCGTCGCTGCGACAAGCACCGTCACCCTGTCGGTGCCGGGCATGGATTGCGCCGCCTGCCCGATCACGATCAAAAAGGCGCTCGCCAAGGTGCCGGGCGTGGCCAAGACGGACTTGAACCTCGACAAGCGCGAGGTCACCGTGACCTTCGACGATGCGCGAGCGAATCCAGAGGCGCTGACACGGGCGACCCAGGATGCCGGGTACCCTTCGACAGTGGTTGGGAGCACCAAATGAGCGCCGTCGTCCTGCAATCGACGCTGCGCTGTCCCGCGTGCGGGTTCGCCAAGACCGAGGTCATGCCCATCGACGCCTGCCAATGGTTCTATGAATGCGAGGACTGTCACACCCTGCTCAAGCCCAAACCGGGCGATTGCTGCGTCTATTGCTCCTACGGGAGCGTGCCCTGTCCGCCCGTCCAGGAGCATGGCAAGACTGGGTGTTGCGCCGGCTGAACGTCAGCGATCCAGAGCCGCGAACCCCAGCACCTTGCGCTGCTCGGACCGGTTGCGCGGCAGGAGTTCGTGGCGGCCGCTCCGCACCCGCACGTTCCGGTGTCACGGCTGTCGGCCATCGAGGATGCCCTCGATGATATCGGGCGCCAGCATGGTGAGCCGGAAGACTTCCGTCACCCAGCCGGGCTCCAGTTTCAGCACTCGAGCAAGACCGGCGGTGGTCGGGTAGCGCCCCTCGTCGAGCAGTCGTTACCAGTGGAAGGCTTTGCCCAAGGTCTTGATCATTGGGATATCGAGCCCGCGCGAGGACTCTCCGGAAGTGGGCGGGATCAGCAACTTGCCGTTCTGCCGGCGCTTGATCGTGAGCGGCACCAGGGTTGCGCGCTGCAGGTGTTGCCTTCGGTCCGGGCGCGCAATCGCTGGCGCTGGAGGATCGGTTTGCCTTCTATGGCAGCGGCATCTCGTGCGTCGGCGTGCGAGGTGAGCAGAGCCCGGTACAGGCGATCGATCCGATGACGCTGGTCTTCGGGCCTTTCTCGGCCGACTTCAAGTTCGTGACGCTGCCCGACTGGCCGGGCGGTCTGATTCGCCTCACCGACGGACAGGCCAAAGTATTCAGGGCGCTTTGGTCGTTCAAAGGCCAACCGGTCAAGGCAGAGAGGATCATGCAACGCGCCGATCTCAGGAGCGACAAGCTGATCGACCTGTTCAAGGTGAAGGCGCGCGACAAAGGCAAGCCGGAAGCCGAGGGCCCGTTTTTCGCCTGCCGCGCCCTGGCGTTGGCACAGAGACGCCAGGGCTTGTAGGCGATGCCTGCGCAGCGGCGCCTAGCTTCGCCTGGCGGATATCGAGGACACGGCCGCGCCGACGTATCCAGCTGGCGGCGACGCCGTGCTTCGGTCAGCCAAGAACCGCTTCTATGCCAGCATCGACCTCGATCCAATCCAGGCCAAGCGGCAATTCGCCGATCTGGTGGATGAGGTCGTCCAGCAATTCACCATGCGGCCCGACGTGAAGGTGCGAATCGTCATCGAGATCCAGGCTGAATCGGCCACCGGTTTTGACGATGGACTGCAGCGTGCCGTGAAGGAGAACTGCGACGTGCTGAAGTTCAAGAACGCCGAGTTCGAGTCGGGGGAATAAACGGGGGTGCCGGTTCTTGGTACCCACGTTTGATCGATACCGTGCGTATGGGTCTTGGGATGTTTGGGACCGGAGACTGGGTGTGTAGCCATTGATTCAGAACACAAAAAAGGCCCGGAGGTTATCCGAGCCTTTCGATTTGGTGGTGGATTCTACCGCAACCCCGAACCCGTTATCTTCAACCATGCCAAGACGTCCCCATAGCGGTGGGTATCGGCGGAATGGACAGGGACATATGTAAAACCCGCTGACGTTCTCATTGCGCTGAACTGCATGGAGGCCCTGCCGGGGACTTGGCTTCGTGGCCGACATCGCACCTGAATGCGTTGCCTTCAACCACTGACGGAGTCAACCATGCAGAAGATGATGATGAACGAAGCCGAGCTGGCCGCGCGCTGGAATCTCAGCCCCAAGACCCTTCAACGCTGGCGCAGCGAAGGGCGCGGTCCCCGATACATGAAGATGTCCAAGCGTGTCGTGTACCCCATCGACGAAATCTTCGATTTCGAGTCCCGAGCTCTCCACTCGGCAACTTGGGCAAAAGCCCCCGACGTTGTTCTTTCGGACGGATCGAAACTGATGGATGCACGCGAGATCTCGTATGTGACGGCGCTGCCCCTGTACGTCTTCACGCAAAAACAGGTGCGCGAGGCGTTGGGCATCCCGCATCGTCGGGTTGAGAAACTCATCCGCTTCGACTACGAGGAAGTCATTGCATGGGCCAAACGCTGGTCTCAAGAAGCGGAGGATCAGGGCATCCACGCAAAAATCGATCCGGGCGAGCAACGCAGATCGTTGCAGCAGGCCTTGGCATCGCTGCCCGCCTGACCACCGCCGCCGCGCCATCGGTCTACTGGCCCGCCAGCTCGTAGCCGGTGCTGCGCCCGCCACCGGGCGCTTTCTTCAGCACACCCAGTTCCAGCAACTGCGTGATGTCGCGCAGCGCGGTGTCGGGCGAGCACTTGGCGATGGCGGCCCACTTGCTGCTGGTGAGCTTGCCCTCGAAGCCGTCGAGCAGGCGGTTGAGCAGCTTTACTTGCCGCTCGTTCAACGGTGTGCCTGCCCAAAGCTGCCAGAAGCGTGCCTTGATCAGCACGGCATCCAGTGTGGACTGCGCGCTGGTGACGGTGCGCCCCAGCGTGCCGAGGAACCACGACAGCCAGCCGGTGACGTCGAGCGTGCCCTTCTGGGTGCGCTCCAGCACGTCGTAGTAGTCCTTGCGCTCGCGCTGGATCTGTGCCGACAGGCTGTAGAAGCGTTGCGGGCTGCCATCGGCGCGGGCCAGGAACAGATCGCCCACGGCGCGGGCGATGCGTCCGTTGCCGTCGTCGAAGGGGTGCAGCGTCACGAACCACAGATGTGCCAGCCCGGCCTTGATGAGCGCGGGCTCGCCCGTGTCCGCGTTGGCCCACGCCAAGAATCGCGCTGTTTCGGCGGGCAGCGCATCGGCGGGCGGAGCCTGGAAGTGAACCTTGCGCCGTCCCACCGGGCCGGAAACCACCTGCATCGGCCCGGCCGCATCGTCGCGCCACTGCCCCACGGTGAGCCTATTCATGCCCGAGTACCCGGTCGGGAACAAGGCCGCGTGCCAGCCGAACAGGCGCTCGGCGGTCAGCGGTTCGGCGCTACGCGAGGTGGCATCGAGCACCATCTCCACGACGCCTTCGACGTGCCGGTCCACCGGCGCGACCGCGCCGATATCCACGCCCAGACGCCGGGCGATGGACGAGCGCACCGATTCGACGTTGAGCACTTCACCCTCGATTTCGCTGGTCTTGACCACGTCCTCCGTCAGCGCGGCAAGGCTGGCCTGATCACGCAGCGCCATGCCCACGTCGAGCAGACGGCCCAGCAGCACGCCCTGGGCGCGGCTGACCTCGGTCAACGGCCCTGTGAGCGCCGACAGATCGTAGCGCCAGTTGGGCCACTCGTCGGCCTGCCAGATGTAGAGTTTTTCTCCGCTATCCATGCGGAGATTAAACACCTTATTCGCCGCAAGAGCAAGTCATTCTCCGCGTGATGTGCGGCGAATGTGGCGGCCAATCGCCGCATCCAGCCGCGCGATGTTCCTATTTTTCTCCAAAATGCTACATTGAAAGCATATATGGAACATGCCCCAGCCATGCCCGCCGGCACCCACAGCCAGCGCGTGCTCGATCTGGTCAGCCAGAAGGGTTTGCTGCGCGCCAGCGATCTGGACGCCATCGACGCGCCTCGGGTCGTCCTCACGCGCCTGATCGCCGCCGGCCTGCTGGACCGGGTTGGGCGCGGACTGTACCGCCTACCCGGCCATCCGGTCTCGGAACACGAAAGCCTCGTGGCGGTGGCGGCCAAAGCGCCGCAGGCCGTGTTCTGCCTGCTGACGGCGCTGCAATTCCACGGGCTGACCACCCAACTGCCACGCCAGGTCTGGATCGCCATGCCGCGGGGCTGCCACGCGCCCCGCATCGATTGGCCGCCGATCAGGATGACGCAGATGACGGGCGATGCCCACGCAGCAGGCATCGAGGAACACCGGCGCGACGGCGTGACGCTGCGGGTCTACAGCGCGGCCAAGACGGTCGTGGACTGCTTCAAGCACCGCAACAAGATCGGTCTGGATGTGGCGATGGAGGCGCTGAAAGATGCCTGGAGGGCGCACAAGGCGTCGGCGGACGATCTGTGCCGGTACGCCAAGGTGTGCCGGGTCGCCAACGTGATGCGCCCCTATATGGAAGTGGTCGCCCATGAGTCATGAGTAATCGCGCGGCCCCGCTCTCATGGGCCTGATCACGTCACGTCCATAGCTACACGGGGACGGCAAGCCGCTGCAAGGTACTCTGAGCAGCATCCCAAGCAATCCGCTCTTGCTCCAAGCGGACGTTCTGGCCCCATCGCTGCTGTTTGAGCCCTTGATAGACCTCCTGCTCGGCCTCGGTCAGCAGCGTCAGTTCCGACGCCGGATGTTGCTCCTTCTCATCCACCCACAACGCCTCGTGACGGAGCAAGGTGTCTTCGTCCATGAGCACGGATTGCAACTCTGGAATGTATGAACGGGCTCGATGCAGGATCGCAAATCCATGGGTATCCAAATCACCCCAGTAGATGCACTTCGCGCGGGCAAGCCAAGGCAGCCTGGCCAGTACGTCCACGTTATAGCCAAGGCGCATGAAGACGACAGCGCCCGGAATGTCGAACATCGCCAATCCGGTTTGAAGGTTCTCGACAATGAACACATGCGAGGCGGGCAAATTGATACCCGCCAAGTCCTCCACCGGCGCAGTGATGTCACCCACGCCGCCGATCCGGGTTCGCAATGCCTGATCAAGAACCCTCATTCGCACAAGGAGCGGTGGCGCCTTCAGTCCGCATCGCCGGTAGAAATCCAAGTTGCTGGATGAGTCTTCTTGTATTGCGGCAACCAGATCCGTCAGCAGCCCTTTACGCCCGTCGAGCCATTTGCTGTCTAGTCCGGATACGGGCAGCTGGCGGGGATAGAGGTCGGAGTTCGGATGGTTCGCAATCCACTCCAGCATCTCTGTCAGCCTTTGATAGTCGGCATCGCCGTAGTCAGCGAGGACATCAAAATATCGCGGCAACTGTTGCGCCAGTACCGGCCAGCGGGCAGTGAGCGTTAGGTAGCGAGACTGGGCACGCTCCCACCGTGAGGATTCACCAATCCACATGGCAACGTCTTCAGGGCCGCGTAACGCCAGTTTCTCTGGCAGTCGCTGGACGCCAAGCGCTTTCCACCGGCGCTCACACCAGGAAAGGGTGCCGACTCCTTGGCAACCTTGCCATGCGCTCACCCAAGCGCGAACGCCGTCGACTTGCCGCAGAGCAGCCTGTTCAGTCGGTATGCCAAGTGGAACTTCCAGTGGCCATTGGCTCTCGCCAGCATCACCGATCAACCACTCGCGGTGTTTGCTCTGAAAGCGACGGACGAGAAACTGTCGAACATCTTCAGGAAGCTTCAACGCTAGCCTCCTCTCGAGCGTGCTCCGCCAGTTTCAATCGCTGACGATCACTGTCGTACTCGATCAGCAAGACGCCTGACACGCGCCGGTCGCTGATATCTACGAAGCAGGCGCCACCGATGAATGGTTCAAGGGTCATGACGGACTTCAGCGGTGTAGCGACCACCATCTGGAATCCGAAATTGGTAAAGATGTTCATCGCCAAAGCGGTGAACTCGTTATCAGCCTTGTCGAAGGCTTCATCAAGCACGACGGGCGCGTACATCGGCACGCCGTGGTCGTTCCCGCCCAGCTGATACCGCAATGCAGCGGCCAAGCACGTGGTGGCCAGCTTCTGTCGTTGACCGCCAGACTTGCCTGCTCCGCTGCGGTAGATCTCGACCTCGACGCCGCTTTCATCGATTTCCCGTCCGATGAACTCCACATGTTGTCGAACGTCGAGCACGGTTTCACGCCAACGTTTTTGCTCGGGGTCCTGACTGGCGAGTCGATCAACAAGTCGGCGTAGGGCCAGGAACCGTGCCTCAGCAAACTCGCGGTCCTCCGTCCACGCATGGCTTAGAGCCTGCTGGATTTCCTGCTTGAACTCCTTGACGTCAGCAAGTTGCCGGTCGCTGGCATCGATGTGTAGATAGGTGCGTTGATTGGCGCTTTGGTTAAACGGCACCTGGCCAAGGCTATCGTTGACCAGATCCATTCGCTCAAGGATGGCTTTACGCGCATCGTTCAGGTAGGTGGAAAGCGCCGCCAGATTCTGGTGGCTTTGGTTCTGCAGCAGTTCGAAGAAGCGCTGCTCATAGGCGGGCAAGCCATCCGTTTCCAGCCGAACCAGTTTGGCGAAGAAGTCTGGCGCGCTGGCGAGGCTCGTGTCCATGTCGCCAGCGTCCATGGGCCACTGACGTTTGAAATCGGCGAAGCGCGCTTCTATTTCCTTCTCGCAGGCACCAATCCCACGGTTGACCTCTTCGATCTCCGCATTGAGTGCGCGTTCTACAGAGGTTGTCACCTTGTCGAGGTTGTCGAGCCGGACGGCATCTGACTGCTTGGCGAAGCGCTCGTCGAGTCCCGAAACCTGGTGGGGCGTCAAAGGAACGATAGACGCGTCCTGCAGGAGGGAGTCCAGTTTCTGCGTACTGGTTTTGATCTGATCAAGGATTGAATCGTGCGTGCGCGTTGCCTGCCGAAGATCCTTGTCAGCATCATCGACGAGTTTCTTTTGCTTCTCGATCTGCTCACTGATTTGCAGCAGGGTGGTATTGCCCTCCCGCGCTTCGCGGATCTGCCGCTCGATGGTGGAAATGCGGTCCAGCAACGGGATGACATCGATTTCCTGCCACTGGAGATTCACCAAGGTCTGGCACTGCATGGCTCGGGTCGCACGATTCTTGTCCTGGTCGGCGAGGCTGTCGATCTCTCCTCCGAGGCGCGTAATCGTGGCAGCCAGCTCCTGGGCCTGGGCTTGAAAGAGCGCAAGCTTCTCGCGGTTATCGAACCCGAGCACCCAATTTCGTCGGTCGCCGACACTTCTGCGGTCGTCCTTCTCATGCCGGGTTTTGCTGTGCTTGACCTGGCCCTCGCGGGTGATGGCGCGATCAACGCTCCTGAAGGACGTCATTCCGTCGACGCACGCGTAATCGAAGCGTTGTCGTAGCTCGGCCTGTAACCAATCGGAGTACGCACCCTCCTTGACGTTGAGTTTGAGGACGAGTGAATTGGCGCCGATGGGCTTGGCCTGCCAGGTCTCCGGGCGGCCGGTTCGGTAGTACACCAGACGCTGCCCAAGGTGAGTGTTGTTGATGTGAGTGGCCAACGCCGAATACTGGCGCTCGTCCACCAGGAGTGAGAGTGCAAATCCGTGCAGTACGCGTTCGATGGCACCTTGCCACTCGGCCTCGTCAGGCTTCACCTCGATGAGTTCGCCAACAAAGGGCAGTGCCGACTCTGAGATCCCGATGGCTGCGGCGATATCTCGGCGCATTTCCAGCATATCGGCTGGAATATTCGATGGCTGGCGCTGGAGTGCCTCCACTTCTTTGCGCGCTTGCAAAAACGCGGTCTCGGCATCCTTCTTTTCTCTGTCCAGGCGGAACTGCTCCGCGCGGCTTTCGTTGCTGCGCTGCTCCCAGTTTTCAACCTCCTGCCGCGCGTTGCCCAACAGTTCAGCGAAGGCTTGAGGCGAATCCGGGAGGCTCCAGCCGAGCTTCTTGCACGCCTCTTCAGCCTGGCCGCGTTTGCGCAGGCGATCCGTCTTCTGGCCTTCCAGCCCAGATTTCTCTGCCTCCCATTGCTCGATCTGATCACCGCCTGCTTCACGGTGCTGTCGCTCCAGATCGCGCAAGGTTGTGGCGTGGTTATCCAGGATGCTCTGACGTCGACTGACTTCACCTTCCGAGCCGCTTGCTTGCACCTGCAGGGCCTCGACATGCTGCTTGAGTAATTCAATGCGGCGGGTCTCCCGGTAGCCATCAACGCCCAGACGAAGCTCCTCCAGCCCATTGCGCTGCAGTAGCAACGAATCCCTACGCCGATGCTGTTCCCGCGCTGGCGCAAGTGTTTGAACCTGCTCGCGGGCTGTCACTACCGCCTGGTGAGCAGCATTGAGTTCGCCAAATTCGCTGACCAAGCGATCCGCCACCACGAAGGTTTCGGGCTTGTCGAGCATGAAGTCGCGCAGGAAGGTATTGAGGTCGCCGAGATTCTTGGCTGACTGGGTTTTGTGCAGCAAACGCAGCGCCATTTCGCTCTCGATGCCGAGCAGACGGCAGAATCGTTCGCAATAGGGACGAAACTCGTCACGGGCGAATGCCTCGGGGAAAGACTGCTTGAGCTTCCGGATATCGAAGTTGGATTGACCGAAGTCCTCCAACTCGCGTAGATCAAAAGCCCGCTCCAGGATAAGGTAGTGGCGTTTGACGTCGGTGCTTCCATTCGCATTGCCGCGCAGCCAAAACACTTGAACCAGCACCACAGAGTGGCCCAGTGCGTTCTGGTAGGTCAGTGCCAAGGCTGACCACGTTGTCCCCGAACGCAAGTAGCGGGTGGCGATCTCACCCGACTCTCCATCCTTCTGTTCGGCCCATGCGCCGCGTATGTAGGTGACGAGGTTTCGGTCACGGCCGCTACGATCAGCCTCGTGCGCGGCAGCATTGAAGTCAATCCAGCGCGGTGGCACCAGCAATGCCGAAAAAGCGTCGAGAAGCGTCGATTTCCCAGCCCCTGATCGACCGACAAACAGAAAGCCTCGCTCGCTGATTGGAACGTCATGCAGGCCGGAAAACGTGCCCCAGTTGTACACTTGCAGGCGAGTCATCCGGAACTGCTCCCGGGCGAACAAGGAAGCGGTTTGGGGTTCCAAGATCATTGGTCGGCCTCCTCATCGGGTTCAGTCTGAGCCAGTTGCGCTGGCGTCTCTCCGGCGGCCATGCGCTGATACAAGTGGGTCAGGGCTTGTATTTCTTCAGCAGAGAAGAGGAGCTTCAGCGTCGGCGAAATCTCGAAACGATCCTCGCTTGACCGGATTTTTTGAAGGATGCTGTGTTTCTTGATCTTCTCGATGGAGGCATGAACCCGTTTCACGAATCCTGCGCGGTCTGTGTTGGAGGCACGCTCGTAGAGGGTAAGAAACTCCATGATCTCGTCAGTCGACACCACGGCACGGTCGCCCTGCGAGTCCGCCTGGGTCAATCGCTGGCGAAGGTGGAGCAGCAGAATGGAATCAATGAAGGTCAGTTGCGCGCGGCGCAGCAAGAGTGGCACTTCAAGGTCGCCGGTATCTGCCTGACGGGTGAAGGCGACTTGTACGTCGCGGTCGATGACCAGTTCGAGAAACAGTTCGGCAAGGCGTCGACGTATCACCGCTTCGTCTCGCACCAAAGTCGGCCAGAGTTTTGGATGTCGACGTCCGTCGAGCGATGGTCCCGCAAGTAGCTGTACCAGGGCGCGCCGGGTATCGAGTGCCAACTCACCGCTGTCCCCCATGAAAAGGGTGTTGGCAGAGGCCTGCTCAGCATCTGGCGCTTGTGCTTCGGCAGGCATTGCCGCGTCGTCGTGCTCAGACCAGTTCATTTGTCCGCTCCCTCAAAAAGAAGATCTTTGGAATTCGGGCGCTACGATGCTTGTGATCGGCTCCAACCCAGCCTACGGTTTCGCTGTGGTCGGCTTTGAAACCATGCCGACTGCCCAACGCAAGCAGGCCGACTACGCTGCCCAAACCCTGTGCAGCGGGAAACTGCTCCAGCACCTCGGCAATGGATGCCTGGGATCGTTGTTCCAGGACTGCCAGCACGTTGGCCTTCAGTGTGCGGAAGTCGATCTCGGACTGTGCGACCAGGTCGGTTACGGACTCGAGGTCGATTGGCGGGGCATCCCCTTCCGCCATTTGGCCGGGCGAAGCTTGTAGGGAGGGGTCGTACAGCACCCATTGAGACAAGGAGCGCAACCGGCTGCTCGTGAGCTCAAGTGTGTACTGGAGGGTTTCTGTGGCCCTGACTTCGTCCTTCAGGGCGAGTGCTGCTCGCTGAGCGTCTTTCAGAAGGTGATTGAGTCGGCGTTGCTCGAGGTATTCACGACTCTGGACGAAGTGCTTCAGGCTGCGCGCGAAGGTCTGGAGCACCTCGTGAACCATGCCGCCCTGCTCGAGAAGAGTCCGCGTCAGCCGAAGAAGGAATCGTCGCTCCTTGGCTTCGAGCTGCCCCACGAACTCCCGCGACATGACGCTATCAAGAGCCTGATCAAGAGCGGCCGCCTGCTCAGGGTCGGTAAGCAGGCGCCAGAATGCGGAGAACGTCCTTCCCGCCTCGCTTTCAGAAATCAGGTCGATTCCGGCGAACAGTGAATCCAGCACGTCGCCCCGATTACCGTCGTTGTCCATGATGCGCGCGCGGAGATCTCGATTCAGTTGATCGAACTCATCGCGGACGCGGCGAAAGTCGCCTGCCAGATCGTCTGCCAGCTTGATGATTTCCCGCGTGCGTTCCAGCGCGGTCGCATGAGGCAGCACGCGCATCTGGCCTTTCTGAATAGCATCTATCTCCTTGTCGATGCGCGCCTGCTCGGCCATGAGCCGGTCTATGCGGCGGAATTTGTCGGTGTCGGTGTCCTCGGCCAGCCGGGCCAGGGCCTCGATAACGAGCGTCAGGCGGCTTTCGGTTGCGGCTGAGTGCGGCTGCTCCAGGCCAGAGACAAATCGAATGGCTTCGACGGCGGCCGTGGAGAGTTCATATTCCTCCTCTGAAGCCCCAGCCGGGAAGCGTCGCTCCAGGTACCCATCGGCGAGCCAGCTGGCGACGTACGCTTGTGCCGTTTGGGGGAAGTCTTCGCCTTGGGCGCGTAGAGCTTCCAGATCTCGTGCGATTCGTTCGTGAAAAATGGAGGCAGGAAGACTTCGCTCAGCCTCGTAAAGATGGGCCTGAAGCAGGCCAATGACGGTAGGTCCAGTGTTCGAGGCAAGCAGGCGCCACAGCGGCTGCGCCCGCATGCGCCGGTAGGTCGCGATGGCTTTGTCTGCTTTCATAGTGCCCCAACCCTAGAAGTTCATCTTCTGCCAATAATGGTGATCAAAATGATACTTAACACGGATACAAATAAGACTGTTTACACAGTCTAATGCGACACATATACTGTGCGCAACAGTAGTCACCACGATCACCGGTCCCAACTGGCCAGCCAAGATGTTGAACGAACAGATTGCAGACCTGACCCAACCCCAGCGTGATCGGCTCGCCTTCATCGAGCTGCGCGTTCGGTTTTTCGGGGAAATTCGCCGCCAGGAACTGGTGACACGCTTCGGCATCCAGGCTGCTGCTGCCACGCGGGACATCGCCCAGTACAAGGAGATGGCGCCGCGCAACATGGAGTACGACACCAAGGGCAAGGTATATGTCCGCAGCTCCTGGTTCCGGCCACTGTTCGACTTCCCTGCCGAGCGCGTCCTGACCTGGCTGTCCCAGGGCTACGGCGATGGCGAGCCCATCCGCTGGAAGAGCACCGTGGCGCAGGAAGGCACCGGCCTGCCGGGCAATCTCAATCTGGAGATCCTGTCCGTCCTGACGCGGGCGATCCATCGAGGCGCGGCCGTTGAGGTGGCCTACCGCGCACTGTCCAGCGGACTGACAAACCGCGAGATCGTGCCGTTCGCGCTCGCCGACAGCGGCCTGCGCTGGCACGTCCGCGCCTTCGATCGGCGCAGCGGTGAGTTCCGCGACTTCGTGCTGGGGCGCCTCGACGATGCCCGTATCGTCGCCGGCGCCGTGGCCGACCACGAAAAGCCCGATCAGGACATCCAGTGGAACCGGATCACCGAGCTCGAACTCGTGCCGCACCCGGCCAACGTGCAGCACCCCGACACCATCGAGGCCGAGTACGGCATGGCAGGCGGTGTACTGAAGGTCCGCGCCCGCGCGGCGATGGCCGGCTACCTTCTGCGCCGCTGGAACGTGGACTGCACCGAAGACCACAGCCTCAAGGGTGGCGAGCACCACCTGTGGCTGCGCAATCGCCAGGCGCTGTATGGCGTCACAAATCTGGTGCTCGCACCGGGCTACGGCGAACCGAGCAAGGAACGGTGACCGACATGTCGATCACCCGCACCTTCAATCCCGCCGACCGTCACGACCGAAAGGAGCCCCACCATGGCTAAGTCCCCCGCCAACCACGGCAAGCAATGGACGCCTGCCGACGTCCAGCAGCTCAAGCAGCTTGCCAAGGGAAACATGCCGACTGGCCTGATCGCTCACAAGATGGGGCGGACTGAAGACTCGATCCGCGCCAAGGCGAGCGAGACCGGCGTCTCCCTCAAGCCCACCAACCAGTCGCCCTACAATCGGCGCAAGCCCTGAGGGCGGGCTACCAACAAGAACGAGGGGCGGCACCGTGCTGAAGCTCGAACAGATCCAGAAGAACGCGGCCATCTCAGGCCTGGAGCCCGGGCAGGTGGTACGCATCGTCACGACCGAGCCGGTCGGCGACAACGCCCTCACCGTCTATTACAAGACCGCCGATGGCACGCTGCGCGAGCGGATGCTGTTCCGCACCGACGAGGCGAACCTGTCGCTGGCTGAAGCGGGCCGCCCCTGGGCCTTTGATGCACCGGGCGAGGAGTTCAAGCTCGCCGCCGAGGCCTACCGCATCAATCTGGCCCACCTGTTCGATCCGATGATGGCGGTGCACACCTCGAACGTGGAGCCGCTGCCGCACCAGATCACAGCGGTCTACGAGTCGATGCTGCCGCGCCAGCCGTTGCGCTACGTGCTGGCCGACGACCCCGGTGCCGGCAAGACCATCATGGCCGGCCTGTTCATCCGCGAGCTGCTGATGCGCGCCGACGCCAAGCGCGTGCTGATCGTCGCGCCCGGCTCGCTGGTCGAGCAGTGGCAGGACGAAATGTTCGAGAAGTTCGGCCTGTCGTTCACGCTGTTCTCGCGCGAGCAGGTCGAGCAGTCCCGCAGCGGCAACCCCTTCGACGACATCGACCTGCTCATCGCCCGCGTCGACCAACTCGCCCGCGCCGAAGACCTGCAGGAAAAACTGCGCCTTTCGCACTGGGACCTGGTGGTCGTCGACGAGGCGCACAAGCTCTCGGCCAGCTACTTCGGCAACAAGGTCAACAAGACCAAGCGCTTCCAGCTCGGTGAGCTGCTGGGCTCGATCACGCGGCACTTCCTGCTGATGACGGCCACGCCGCACAACGGCAAGGAAGAAGACTTCCAGCTGTTCATGTCGCTGCTGGATGCCGACCGCTTCTACGGCAAGTTCCGCGACGGCGCACACAAGGTCGACGTCACCGATCTGATGCGCCGCATGGTCAAGGAAGACCTCCTCAAGTTCGACGGGACGCCGCTCTTCCCTGAGCGCCGCGCCTACACCGTCAACTACAAGCTGTCCGACCTCGAAGCCGCGCTCTACGCGGCGGTCACCGACTACGTCAAGGAGCAGTTCAACAAGGCCGAACAGTTGGCCGACGGCGGGCGCAAAGGCACGGTCGGCTTCGCGCTCACCGCGCTGCAACGCCGACTCGCCTCCAGCCCCGAGGCCATCTATCAATCCCTCAAGCGTCGCCGCAACAAGCTCAAGCGCCGGGTCGAGGAAGAGAAGCTGGGCCAGCGAGGCAAGGCCCTGGCCGAGACACTCGCTGGCCCCGGTACCAACGGCGTGCCTGACGACATTTGGGAATCGGCCGACGCCATGTCGCCCGACGACTTCGAGAACTTCGAAGAGGCGGTCGTCGACCAGGCTACCGCCGCGCAGACCATCCAGGAGCTCGAGGCCGAAATCATCATCCTCGAAGCCCTGGAAGAGCAGGCCCGCCAGGTCGTCCACTCGGGCCAAGACCGCAAGTGGGACGAGCTGTCCCGCCTGCTGCAGGACACGCCCGAGATGCACGACTCGGTGGGTCGGCAGCGCAAGCTGATCATCTTCACCGAGCACCGCGACACGCTGAACTACCTGGCCACCAAGATCCGCGGGCTGATCGGCAGCATCGATGCCGTGGTGATGATCCACGGCGGCGTCAAGCGCGAAGAGCGCCGCAAGGTGCAGGAGCTGTTCCGCAACGATCCGACGGCGCGCGTGCTCGTCGCCACCGACGCAGCCGGCGAGGGCGTGAACCTCCAGAACGCGAACCTGATGGTCAACTACGACCTGCCGTGGAACCCGAACCGGCTGGAACAGCGCTTCGGCCGCATCCACCGCATCGGCCAGACCGAGGTCTGCCACCTGTGGAACATGGTGGCCGCCGAAACCCGCGAGGGCGACGTCTTCCAGCGCCTGTTCGAGAAGCTGGAGATCGAGCGCGAGGCCCTGGGCGGCCGCGTGTTCGACATCCTGGGCGAGGTGTTCGAAGACAAGAGCCTCAAGGACTTGCTGATCGAAGCCATCCGCTACGGCGCCGACCCCGAGGTTCGCGCCCGGCTCTTGCGCCGTGTCGAAGGCGCGCTGGACACTCGCCACCTCGAAGACATCATCAAGCGCAACGCCCTGTGCGAAGAGGTGATGGACGAGAAGCGCCTGTTCGCCGTGAAGGAAGAAATGGAGAAGGCCGAGGCCCGCAAGCTCCAGCCGTTCTTTATCCGCGCCTTCTTCAACCAAGCCTT
Source organism: Candidatus Macondimonas sp. (assembly GCA_035325645.1). GTDB lineage: Bacteria > Pseudomonadota > Gammaproteobacteria > UBA5335 > UBA5335 > Macondimonas. The sequence continues at coordinate 17,632 of DAOKZK010000047.1, forward strand.
CGCGGGCCTGGGCGGCGAACTGCGCCCGCGCGAGCCGGGGCGCTACGAGATCACCAACGTCCCCGCCATCATCCGCGAGCGTGACCGCCAGATCACCGGCCGCGACCGTCGCCATACCGAGCCGGTGCTGCGCCGCTACGAGCGCGTCTGCTTCGAGAAGCAGTTCGTCCGCCTGACGGATCGCGTGGGCGCGCCAATGGCCAGCCTGCTGCATCCGGGCCATCCCCTGATGCAGTCGGTCACCGACATCGTGCTGGAGCAGCACCGCAACACCTTGAAGCAAGGCGCCGTGCTGGTGGACCCCGCGGACATGGGGCTGACGCCCAAGGTGATGTTCATCATCGACCACTCGGTCAAGGAAGGCGCCGATCCCTCACGCGTCGCCTCCCGCCGCCTGCAGTTCGTCGAGATCGACGCATCGGGCAACGCCATCAATGCGGGCTGGGCGCCGCATCTGGATCTGGAGCCGCTGGCCCCGGCCGATCTGGCGCTGATCGAGGACGTGCTCGCCGCACCCTGGATCGCCAAGGATCTGGAGCAGGCGGCGCTGGCGCATGCCTCCACCCACCTGGTGCCCGAGCACTTCATTGATGTGCGCGCCCGCCGCGAAAAGACGGTCGACAAGACGCTGGCTGCCGTGCATGAGCGCCTGGTCAAGGAGATCAACTTCTGGTCTGATCGCTACCTCAAGCTGAAAGATGATCTGGCCGCCGGCAAGGATGTGCGTCTGACACTGGAAAACGTCCGCCGCACCATCGATGACCTGACGGCCCGCCGCGAGACCCGCGAGAAGGAGCTGCTGGCCATGCGCCATGTCGTCTCGGCCACGCCGGTGGTGCTGGGCGGTGCGCTGGTCATCCCCAAGGGCCTCTTGCTGCAACGCAAGGGCGAGCCCGGCTGGACGGCGGACGCCGCTGCGCGCGCGCGCATCGAGCAGATCGCCATGCAGGCGGTGATCGAGGCCGAACGCGCGCTCGGCCACGACGTCATCGACGTGTCGGCACAAAAGTGCGGCTGGGATCTCACCAGTCTGCCGCCCGAGCGGGACGGGAAAATTCCGCCGTCACGCCACATTGAAGTCAAGGGCCGCGCCAAGGGCCAAACCACGATCACTGTCACGCGCAACGAGATCCTCTACGGCCTCAACCAGTCCGACCAGTTCATTCTGGCCATCGTGCTGGTGGACGGCGATCGGCACGAAGGGCCGTTCTACGTGCGGCAGCCCTTCACGCAGGAGCCCGACTGGGCGGTGACCAGCATCAATCTGGATCTCGATCAGTTGCTGGCCAGATCCGTGGCGCCGCAGGCGTCGTGATGACGGTCAGGCAACGAGCTGCTGAACCCGCTCAACTAACCGAAGCTGGTCCAAGACGGATCAGCGGCATGACATTATGCTGGTAAGAAAGTAATGCCTGCCTTTTCGGAGGAAATCATGACCGCCATCGCCAAGATCACCGCCAAGGGTCAAACGACGATCCCGGCCGACATCCGTGCCGCCCTGCATCTGGGGCCGGGCGACCTGATCGCCTGGGAGCTGGCCGAAGATGGCAGCGCCCGCGTCCATCGTGTGCAGCCGCTCGACCTCGACTATTTGCGCGCGCTCGAGGCCACCTTGGGCGAGTGGGCAAGTCCGGCCGATGAGGACGCCTACGGTGAGCTATGAGCGCCATGCCGTGCTGCGTGTACCCTTCCCCTTCACCGATCGCGCCGCCACCAAGCACCGGCCGGCTCTGGTGCTCTCGGATGCCCAGCAGTTCAACACACCCGCCGGGCATAGCGTGCTGGCCATGATCACCTCAGCCCGCAATGCGCCCTGGCCGCTGGACTGCACCATCGAGGATTTGGCCGCCGCCGGCCTGCCAGCACCGTCGATGGTGCGATTCAAGCTGTTTACCCTCGATCACCGCCTGATCCGCGGTGAACTCGGACGGCTCGCCGAGCCGGATCGCCAGCGCGTGGATGCGGCATTGCGCCAGTTGCTCGGGCTTCCCGCATGAGC
>DAOKZK010000048.1:0-19523 GCA_035325645.1 Candidatus Macondimonas sp.
GTTGGGGGATTGGACTCCAAATCACCGTGCTACTCAAAACCGGGGGGACGTCGCAACGTCCATGTTTACTCCTGCAAATCAATGGAATAAGGGCAAGTTCCACATTGATCGCCTTCAATACCCCACTGACAACTGATTCATTGTACAGATGGATTGTGACGCCTATCCATGACTGGACATCGGTCATCCACGCTCCAGCAGACAGCAGGACTGCGCTCGACCCGTGTCGAATCCCGCGAGCCTGATTTTGGTCTGATGCCTGCTTATGTCGAGAGGGCCATCGTGTAGCCGTCATTTACGCACCGTACCGCCGGTGAGCGTGACGGCGTGCAGAGGGCTCTGGAAGAACGGGAGAAGGTCGAAACGGACGAAGAGAAATAGGGTCGTGTGTCCCGCGACATGACGCAATCCATCAGTGCGTTTCGGGCGTGGGAACATATCCCTTTCGCCGCCGTGCCCGCACGCCAGCGTCCCATAACCGGCTGGCCTCGAGAAAGCTGCTGCAGGGCGTGGTCCGCATCTGGCCCAACCGACTGGATTTGCGACCCCAGACTTTCACGACCACCCAGCCGAACAGGTCCTGCTGCAGGCGCAGCTCGTAGTAGCGGGTGTCCCGCTCGAAGCGGGCAAATCGCCACAGAGCGTCATGGGGAACCGGCGAATTGGGCAGACCGACCTGAGGATCACCATCACCACTGAGATCGCGTGGGCTTTGCTCTGTCACCCGGATCACCGACGGCTCCCCCGTCTGCCGAGAATCAGCAGGGCTCGAAACGGTGCCACGCCTTGCGGGACTGGTTCAAGGTTCTTCGGTTCCTCGAACTCCCCGTCCCAGTCCTCGCCGTCCGTGCTCTGGATCACGACCGTCTCGCGCAGCGAGTAGATGGCCTCGAGGCCGGTCTCGTAGCCTTCGACCAACACGGGAAGCTCTGGCGGCATTTCCCGAAGGCGTTCCATCAATTCCGCGACGGTCAGCGTGGATGGATTCGTCATCTGGCCCTCTTCCGATCTCACGAGGGACGGATCGCTTCCAGCGCCTGGATGAACATCTCTGCCCGCGCCCTGCCGCGGCGGACCTCATTGAGATCAACCACCTTCTCTGGATTGCGGGTCGATGCCCAGACCCGATCCAGGAACGCCGCCCGCTCTTCCGCGCAGTTCGAGCAGACGGCCTGTACGGCCTCGGCCAAGGTGATGAGTCCGGGATGCGTTTCCGTCTCAAATCCCTCACTCACGTGCATGCTTCTGTTCCATGGGTATCGCTGGTTCCAGCGCCTTGTAGATCGTCTGCCGGCTGACCCCGAATTGTCGAGCCAGCGCCGCTTTGCCCATGCCCGAGGCGGCCAGGCGCCGCACCTCCTCAAGGCGGTCCCGGGAGAGGACCGGTTTGCGTCCCCGGTAGGCGCCGCGCTTGCGGGCCTGGGCGATGCCCTCGCGCTGGCGTTCGCGGATCAGTGCCCGCTCGAACTCGGCGAAGGCGCCCATCACCGTCAGCATCAGGTTCGCCATGGGCGTGTCCTCTCCCGTAAAGCGTAGATGCTCCTTGATGAACTCGATCACCACGCCCTTGCGGGTCAGGGTCTGGACGATCTGGCGCAGGTCATCCAGGTTGCGGGCCAGGCGATCCATGCTGTGCACCAGGACCGTGTCGCCTTGGCGGACATAACCCATCATCTCTTCCAGCGCCGGCCGCTGGACGTCCTTGCCCGACGCCCTGTCGGTGAACATCCGATCGACCTCGATGCCGTCGAGCTGGCGGGCGGTGTTCTGATCCGTGGCGCTGACGCGCACATAACCGATGCGTTGGCCTTTCATGTCGAGATAGAGTCTATAACCCTGAAGTCTCACCGTCAATCAATTCGAAAACAGACTCCAGATGGACATGCTTCCCTGATCTTGGCGGTGTCATTCTGGGCTATACCCCAGATGTACCGAAACTCCAGCCCTCCTGTTGCATGTAACATGACCTGGGCGTAAAGTGTTTCATGTAACGCATGAGGGGGATTTGCCATGGCGACCACGCCGGTGAGTGAACGGGTCAAGAAGCGCCGCGCGGCTCTGCGTCGGGCTGGACTGCGGCCGGTTCAGCTCTGGGTGCCGGATACCCGCCGGCCGGATTTTGCCGAGGAATGCCGTCGCCAGAGTCAACTGGCAGCACAATCCGACGCTGCGGATGCGGACCTGGGGCATTTCATGGATGCGGCACTGGCGGACATGGATGGCTGGAAGGAATGAGGCGAGGCGACTTCGTGACCATCGCCATCCAGGGCGACTACGGCAAGCCGCGTCCGGCGCTCGTAATCCAGGCCGACCCCTTCAATGAGCATGCTTCCGTGACCGTGCTGCCGGTCACCAGCACGCTGATCGAGGCACCTCTGCTGCGCATCACGGTTGAGCCCGATGACGATAACGGCTTGCAGAAGCGATCGCAGGTGATGGTGGACAAGACCACGACCGTGAAGCGAGACAAGGTCGGTCTGCCCTTCGGGCACATCGGCGAGGACACGATGATCGAGGTTGAGCGATCCCTGGCTGTGTTTCTGGGGATCGCGAAATAACAGTCAAGCCGAGGTTCCGCAAGGCAGCGGTCCGACAGTTGCGGATTCATCGTATTTTCAATGGTATACAGCATGGAGTGGTGCGGCAAAGTGCTGATAAAAAATATGAATCTCCCTCAATTTATCATCGAGTGGGAATGAGGTATTTGTAAGTGAAGAACCCCAAAGCCATTGATGACATTTTTCGTGATACGCAGAGGCCGCGCCACGGCGACATACTCCGATACCATGCGGTTGGCTTGGCAAGGCAAGGATCATGGTATCGAGCGCCAGTGACCGTTAAGCGTCCTCGTATTTCCGCGTCACCCGGAGGGAGATGTGGTTGATGATGCCATGGCGTAGGCGACGGGCGAGAGTCCGCCGAGTGCGCGATGGGATCGTTGGTGGTTGTAGCGGTGGCGCCAGTCCTCGGTCATGCGCCTGGCCTCGTGCAGGCTGGTGCAGACGTAGAGATCCAGGACTTCGGTACGAAAGGTCCGGTTGAAGCGTTCGATGGTGGCATTCTGGGTCGGCTTGCCCGGCTGGATGTGCAGTAGTGCCACGCTGTGCCGGTCGGCCCACTGCCGCAGGGCGGCGCTGACGAACTCCGGACCGTTGTCCAAGCGCAGGCGTCGGGGCGCGCCGCGCAGTTCCACCCGCTCGTCCAGCGCCCGGATCACCCGTTGGAACGACAGGCTGGTGTCGATCTCGATGCGCAGCGATTCGCGGTTGAAATCGTCGTTGACGTTGAAGGTGCGAAAGTGTCGCCCGGACCATAGGGCACTTCGCTCGGCTGCGGCAAGACGGGCACGGCTGAAACCGGGGGCGCGTATTGTCCACCGTCTTCTGGGGAGCGTTGTTTGCGCCGCGGCCGGGTTGCGATCTCGCGGGTGAGATCAGCGCCATTGCGCCCGTGGTCGGACCGATCGGCTGGAATGTGCAACACCCTGCCACTCGATAAAAGGCAGTACGCTCGGGCTTCGAGAACCCGCGTTTCCACCGGCTTGCCGACGAACTTTCCCGTGACGCGCTCCCGGTCTAGACTGCGGGTGATCTCGGCGGTTTTGCATAGGAGGCAGGCTGGCCATGAGCCCAGAGGAAATGCACGATTATTTGCGACCGACGCGCTATCTCGACGCCGATCATCCCGACATTGTCGCTTATGCCGCGCGGGTGACGGCCGGGCTTTCCTCACCGGTTGATCAGGCTGTGGCGCTTTACTATGCGGTACGGGACGATGTGCGCTATGACCCTTACGCTTTTGGTTTCGGTGATCGAACCTTCGTCGCGAGCGAGGTGCTGAAATCGGGCCGAGCGTTCTGCGTGCCCAAAGCCATCCTGCTGGCCGCCGCCGGCCGCGCGGTCGGGATTCCGACACGGCTGGGTTTTGCCGATGTTCGTAACCATCTGACCTCCGAGCGTCTGGCCAAACTGATGGGCACCGACGTTTTCGCGTTTCACGGCAACACGGGCTTCTATCTGCAGGGGCGTTGGGTCAAGTGCACACCGGCCTTCAATCTGAGTCTGTGCGAAAGGGCCGGGGTCATTCCGCTAGAATTCGACGGCTGCAGCGATTCCTTGTTTCATCCCTGCGACCGGCAGGGTCAGCGTCACATGGAATATTTGAAGGATCACGGTGATTTTCCGGATTTTCCTCTCGACCGGTTGATCCGTTCCTACCAGGAGACCTACCCTGGGCTCTTCAAAAGAATGGATGCTCGCACGTTCCAGGGGACGTCGGGGGCTGCGTTCGAGGATGAGGTTCTGCAGCCGGGTTGATCGCGCCAGATATGCCGTCCGCAAACAAAAAAACCGCCGGAGGGTCCGGCGGTTTTCTGAGTCAGCGACGAACCGCTGATGAATCAGACGGTCTGGGTCTTGGTGAGCCGGGTCAGTTCGGCGATGCGTGCCACGCATTGGATGGCGAAGCCGCCCAGCGCGTAGATGCCCCACGCCAAGACCACGAAACCCCAATGGATGGGCGCGGCGAACAGTTCTTCGGCGTAAAAGAAGGTGTGACCCCATTCGTTTAGGCCCAGGTTGGGCATGATCAGGATCGGGCCAGCCACCACCAGCGACAGCGGTACGGAGATGCGCTGCGTGAACTGCGGCAGACGGGTATGCACCCACACCCAAGCGAAGGTCAGGCCGACCAGAGCTGCCGGAATTGCAAAGTAGAATAGCGCGATGTGCGTGGGCGTGAAGTCGGTGTCGCGGATGGTCGTCTGGTGCCACGCGGCGTCGGCTTCAACGAAGAGCCCGAAGATCACGGCTGCCAGAATGCTCGCGACGGCCAGCAGGGTCAGCACGTAGTAATAGCGCTTCAGTTCTTCCTGGGGAGAGATGGCCAGGATGTTGCGATCGCGCGTAAACCACAGGACAGCGACGGCGATCGCCCCGATCAACGGGATCACGGTCATCTGGACATAGAACAGGCTCATCCAGTAGGTCTGGAACTCCGGTTCGAAGTAATCCATGCCGACGGTAAAGGAATAATTCTGCTGATACCAGCGATAAACGCCGAACAGCAGGCCTGCAAGAAGTCCGACGCCCACGGCAAACAGCCATGGACCGCGGGCGGAGGGGGCGGCTTCAGTCGCGGCGGGGATGGCCCGACTGGACGGCATTACGGCACTCATTGATGAATCTCCTCGTTGTGATCGGATAACCGTTATCAATAACCATGATCTGTGTCATGTATCGGCCACATTACGCCCGCCTGAACGGTCAGTCAAGCTCGGCGTTGACTCTATATATTGAGTAGATATATGAATTTTTCTTGGTGTATTGCGAACTTTGGGGACGCTGGGCGATGCCGGCGCTGACTGACGTGCTTACTGTCATGCGGGCCCTGTCCAAGCTGGGCATCTGCTCACGGACCGAAGCCGAAGCGGCTGTCCGCGCGGGCCGTGTGGCGGTGAACGGTCAGGTGATACGCGATCCCACGCGCCGCGTGCGCCTGAACCGGGATCGGCTGACGATGGACGGTAAGCCGCTGATGGCCTCGGTGCCGTGCTATCTCATGCTCAACAAGCCGCGCGGCTTGGTCAGCACGCGCCGCGACGAACGCGGCCGGCCGACCGTGTACGCGGCGCTCGGGGAAGCAGCGAATACGCCGGGTCTTTCGCCGGTCGGCCGGCTCGATAAGGCCAGCGAAGGGCTTTTGCTGTTCAGCAATGATCACGCCTGGGCTGTCGGTGTGACGGCGCCCGGAAGCGGCCTGGAGAAGCGCTACCACGTCCAGATCGATGGTCTGGGGGACGAATCGCTGCTGGCAGCGTTGCGGGCCGGCCGGGATTGCCAAGGGGAGTGGCTGCGGGTTGTGTCGGCGTCTCTGCTTCGCCAGGGCGAGAGGAACAGCTGGCTGGAACTGGGTTTGACCGAGGGGCGCAACCGCCATCTGCGCAGGCTGCTCGCGGCCTGCGGTTTCGGGGTGCGGCGCCTGGTGCGCGTCGCCATCGGACCGCTGCCCTTGGGTGATCTGCCGAAGGGCACCTGGCGGCCGCTCGAGCCATGGGAGGTCAATGCGCTCGGCAGGCCGAGCCCGCTCCGCTCGCAGCGTTGAAAGGGCGGATCAGTCGACGATGACGCGCACCCGCCGCGCCGCTTCGCGAGCCCGTTCGCGCGCCGTATCGACGGTGTCCGCCCGCGCAAGTGCCACGCCCATGCGCCGATTCACATAGGACACGGGCTTTCCGAACAGCCGCAGATCACTCTCCGGTACGGCGAGCGCCTCTGCCACGCCCTCGAAGGTGACCCCGGGTGCATCCACACCGCCATAGATCACGGCGCTGGCGGCAGGCCGCAGCAGCCGCGTATCCACCGGCAGCCCCAGGATCGCGCGGGCATGCAGCTCGAACTCGCTCTGCATCTGGCTGGCGAGCGTCACGAGCCCGGTGTCGTGCGGGCGCGGGCTGACTTCGCTGAACCACACCTCATCGCCGCGCACGAACAGCTCCACCCCGAAGATCCCCCGGCCGCCGAGCCGATCCGTGACCCGCTGGGCGATGTCGTGCGCCCGCTCGAGTGCCAGCGGACTCATCGGCTGCGGCTGCCAGCTCTCGACATAATCACCGTCGACCTGGCGATGGCCGATGGGCGCGCAGAAATGGGTCTGGACGCGTCCCGAGTCGTCGATCGCCCGCACGGTGAGCAGCGTGATCTCGAAATCGAACGTGATCCATTGCTCGGCGATGACTCGCCCCCGATCCACCCGCCCCCCGCTGCGGGCGGCGGCCCAGGCAGCGGGTATCTCGTCGATCGTCCGGACCACCGACTGGCCTTTACCGGACGAGGACATGACCGGCTTGACCACACATGGCAGGCCGATGCCGTCCGTGATGGCGGCGGTGAGCGCGGCTTCGGAGTCGGCAAAGGCATAGCGCGAGGTGGGCAGGCCCAAGGTTTCGGCGGCGAGCCGCCGGATGCCCTCGCGCTGCATGGTCAGCCAGGCGGCTTCGGCGGTCGGGATGACCTGCGTGAGGCCTTCGGCTTCCAGTTCGCGCAGGGTTTCGGTGGCGATGGCCTCGATTTCCGGGACCACGAAGTGCGGCCGTTCCTGTGTGATCAGCGCGCGGAGCGCGGCGCCGTCGGTCATCTCGAGCACATGGGCGCGGTGGGCAAGGGCATGACCCGGCGCATGCGCATAACGATCCACGGCGATCACCTCGACCCCGAGCCGCTGCAGGGCAATGATCACCTCCTTGCCCAATTCGCCGGCGCCGAGCAGCATGATGCGGGTGGCCGAGGGGGTGAGCGGGGTGCCGATGCGCATGACGATCTCGCGGTGGGGGGATGCGCGATTCTAACCCACGGCATGCGCGCCGATGTCATGCCCGCGTCGACGACGCGCCGCGGTCGCTGCGCTATGATCATGGGCCTTGCCTGTCCCCGCCGGAGCGATGTGCCCATGGCCTGCGCCGAGATGCTCGATTCCCTCATCCAGACCGTCACCGACCTCGCTGCGATGGGACTGTCCCCGGCCACGGGCGGCAATTTTTCGGTGCGCGTGGACGAGGATGCGTTTTGTATCACGGCCTCCGGGTGTGACAAGCGCGCCTTGACGCGTGCCGACTTCATCCGCGTGCCCGTGTCGGGGGCGCTGCCGGCGACGACACTGGCGCCGTCGGCCGAGACCGCACTGCACCAGCGGCTCTACCGGCTCGATGCGCGCATTGGCTGCGTCCTGCACACCCATTCGGTGCCGGCGACTGTGATCTCACGCGGCTGCGAGGGAGATTGCATCGCGTTCACGGGCTATGAGATGCAAAAAGCCATCCGCGGCCAGACCACGCACGAGACACCGCTGACCCTGCCCCTGTTCGACAATACGCAAGACATCCCCGCCTTGGCGGACGCACTTGCGCGACGCTGGGAGCCCCATGGCCTGCCGTATGGGCTACTGGTGCGCGGCCATGGCCTTTATGCCTGGGGCGCGTCGGTAGCCGAAGCGCGGCGCCACGTCGAAGGCTGGGAATTCCTGCTGAGTTGCCTGCTGAACGAACGCCTGCTGGAGAGCCGCCGATGAGGGTCGAGGCCGTCGTCACGGATATCGAGGGCACGACCACCGACATCGGTTTCGTGCATCGGGTGTTGTTTCCTTATGCTGCCCGCGCGCTGCCGGCCTATGTTGCCGCCCATCGCGCCGAGCCGGCCCTGCAGGCGCTCTTGCGGGATGTCGCGGTCCAGAGCGGGCGGCCCGAGGCGAGCGAGGTCGAAATCGTGGATCAGCTGCTGGAATGGATCAAGCTGGATCTCAAGCTCACGCCCTTGAAGACGCTGCAGGGCTGGATCTGGCGCGAAGGCTACCAGCGCGGCGATTTCACCGGACATGTCTATCCGGACGCGGCCGTCTGTCTGCGCCGCTGGCACGCGGCCGGTTTGCGGCTGTATGTCTACTCATCTGGATCGGAGGAAGCCCAGCGCTTGCTGTTCGGTCACAGCGATCATGGCGATCTGACCGGGCTCTTCAGCGGGTATTTCGATACCCGCATCGGCGCCAAGCGCGAGCCCGACAGCTATCGGCGAATCGCCGAGACTGTGGGACTCCCCCCTGATCGGATTCTGTTTCTTTCCGACATCGAGGCCGAGCTCGACGCGGCGCGAACCGCGGGGCTTGCCACCTGTCTTCTGGCACGGGGTGGCGAGATGACGAGCCCGCACCCCGTCGCCCGGGATTTTCATCACATTCCGCAACTGCAGGAGGTCGCGCCATGAGCCGCCTGACCGTTTATTCCGCCGCCGATGCCGCCCAGCCGATCCTCGCGACCGAGGATGGCGACACCATCCGGCGGACCCTGGCCGATGCCGGCGTCCTGTTCCGGCGCTGGGCCGCCACGGCGCCGCTCGAGGAACGGGCGGAGGAGGCGGACATCCTGGCCGCCTATCGCCCCGAGATCGATCGTCTCGTTGCGGAGGCCGGATATCAGAGCATGGATGTGGTCAACATGTATCCGGATCACCCGGACCGGGTCGCCTTGCGGCAGAAGTTCCTCAGCGAACATACGCACGGCGAGGACGAGGTGCGCTTTTTCGTCGAGGGCGCCGGCTTGTTCTGCCTGCATCTGGACGAGCGGGTCTATGCCGTGCTGTGCACCAAAGGCGATCTGATCAGCGTCCCGGCGGGCACCCGGCATTGGTTCGACATGGGCGACCGCCCGCGTTTCACTGCCATTCGCTTGTTCAACAACCCCGACGGCTGGATCGCGCGTTTTACCGGCGATGCGATCGCAGAGCGGTTTCCGCGACTGGATTGACGGCGCGCCTCGCGGGGAAGGCTCAGGAGCCTCGTGCGGTGCCGGGATACAGGAGTGACCGGCCGGCGAGGTCACTCCTCGCAAGTATGGCCGAAGGCCGCCAGCCCTTCCGCGAGATAGTCCGCCACCATCGGGGTCGTGAGCAGGTATTCGGCCGTGCGGTTCGTGGCGCTGCGCGTTGCCTCGGCCAGGGCATCGGCCCATTCGGTCTGCGTGTAGTCGCCCCGCCCCACCCACATCAGCGCGACCAGACTGGCCTGCTGGTCGGGTTCGAGATCCTCGATCGTGGTCTTGATTTCCTGGTAGGTCAGATCGTCCGCGTGATCGGCCAGCACCTGCAGCGCCCAGTCGCCGCTCCAGTTGCCTTCCGGTTCGGGAATGACGACCGCTTCCTAGGCGTGGAACTCCCTGAACCTGACGATGAGGCCGCAGACGATGTCTGGGTTGAGATCGAACGTTTCCATGAAGTCTCCGTGAACAGAGCGGCTCGGGTATTCAGGTGAAGCCTGAACAGTGTAAGTGGCCTTGCGCATCGATGGTCAGCTGGCGGTCGAGGCCGATACTCTCCGTCGCCAGTTTTTGCCGCAGCCACGGGGCCTGTGCCTGGGTGGCCCGACGCAGGCAAAAGCGCAGCCGCTGCAGCGGCACCAGCTCCAGGCGGTGCAGCCCGCCTTCGGTGAGGGTGACGAGATAGAGCAGGGCCAGTTCGGGGTGAAAGTCTTCGAATCCCGCGATGCCCTCGTAATCGTTCACCAGATCGCCGCAGCCGTAAAACACCGGCCGACCGCGATAGACCTCCAGCCCCATCGGATGATGCGAGGAGTGGCCATGAATGACGTCCACCCCGGCCATATCGATCAGCCCATGCGCGAAGGCGCGGTGGCTGGCGGGAATGGCATAGCCCCAATTTCCGCCCCAATGGATGGACGCGATCACGACATCGCCCGCTTGCCGCAACGGCTCGATGCGAGCGGCGATCTCCTCGACGGTTCGTTTGGACAAATCGGCCACCCAGGCGATGCCGGGGGTATTTTTGCCCGCCGCCCAGGCAGCAGGAATGCCGCTGCTCGCACAGCCAAAGGCAAACACGAGGATCCGACCTTTGCCTGCCACGTCCACCCCTGCGGGCAGCCAGGCCTCGCGGACATCGCGACCAGCGCCAGCCGTGCGAACTCCGGCATTGCGGAGCTCATCGAGCGTCTCGATGAGGCCGGTGTGGCACCAGTCGAGCACATGATTGTTGGCGAGCGTGCACACATCCATTCCGAAGCCGGTGAGGCAGGGGAGGTTGGCCGGAAGCATGCGGTAGTGAACGTCTTTGCCGGGCCAGGGCCGGTCGCTGGTGGTCACGGCGGTTTCGAGATTGGCGATGCGCACATCCGGCTTGATCTGGTCGAGAATCGCCAGGGCATCGCCCCATGGGGCGGTGAAGTCGGCCGTGCGGGCAATCGGGCCGTGAACGGCCTCGGCCAGATCGACATAATCCACGGCCGATCGCAGGTAAGGCTCAAAGATTTCAGGCCTGCCGGGATGGGGCAGGATCTGGTCGATACCGCGCCCGGTCATCACATCGCCGCACAGCAAAAGGGTGATGGCCGGATGGGGTGAGGCGTTCATGGCCGAATCCTCCTTCACCATCTGAAACCCAGGAATTGCGCCGCGCCGTTGGCCGTCGACCGGGCTTGGTCACGGGCGGCGTGCGGTCCGGCGCCTCCACGTATCGCAGCGGATGGATACAGAAAGGATGAACCGCCGCGCGGGTCATCTCCCGCCCGGCGGTTGCCATGATGGTGCCGGCGAGAGGAATCGAACCTCCGACCTGCTGGTTACGAATCAGCTGCTCTACCGACTGAGCTACACCGGCTTTGAAGGGCCGACAGCATAACTCATTTCGGGCCGGCTTCGGAAATTCGCCGGCGCGATGTCTTGGTCAATGCTGCGGCAGCGGCTGTGAATGGACCAAACGCGGAATCAGCATCGGCGTGGTCTGCCGGTAGCGGACATAGTCCGAACCCAGATGGCGCATCAGGTCGCGTTCCTCGTGATACACACCGATCAGGATATAAAGCGTCAGACCGCTCGCCAGGAACAGATGACCGACGGTCATGTAAGGCGTGATCCAGAAAAGGATCAACATGCCGAGCATCATCGGATGGCGCACGTAGCGGTACAAGAAGCCCATCTTGAAGGGGACCGGCGTATAAGGCAGCCCCTGGTCATGCAGATAGGCCTGACGCAAGCCGAACAGCTCGAAATGATCGGTGAGGAACGTCGACCACACGGCGATGATGCCACCGAGGCCGAGCAGGACCAGGCACAAGGTGACGACGGGTTGCCAGGTGATGTGCCAGAGCACGCCCGGCATGGGCTGCCAGAAAGCCATGAGCACGATCAGCGCGATGCCGGAGGCCACCACATACGTGCTGCGCTCCAGATGTTCGGGGATGATCCGCGTCCAGCGCCGCTTGAAGGCGGGCCGCACCATGATGCTGTGCTGCAGCCCGAACAGGGCGATGAGTCCCGTATTGATGGCGAGGGTCCGGCCCCAGCCCCCCCGCAGTTCGCCGCTGCCGGCAGTCCAGGGCAGCCATAGATCGTGCAGAAACAGAATCAGGCCGACCAGGCTGAGCATGCCGAACGCATAGGCGGCGATTGCCAAGGGCAATGCACGTCGGGATGACATGATGGATTCTCCTCCATGTGAATCATTTGATTATGATGAAAATGGGGTGAAGAAGATCGCCTTCGATCAAGGCCCGGGGCCGACCGGTATGAGGATGTCCTTCATCGGTCGGCGCGGAGTTTGCTCCGGAACTTCGGCCGCGGTACCGATGGCGATAATGGCGATCGGACGCAGCGTCGGTGCAATGGCCAACGCAGAGCGCGCGGCGTCTTCATCGAAATCGCCCACTCAAGCGCTGGCGAGACCTGCGGCCACGGCAGCGAGCTGGGCGTAACTGGCCGCGATGGTGGCATCCTGAAGCGCGTAGAGGCTTGCACCTCGTTCGCCATAGCGGCTTGCGGCGCGTTCAGGATCAGCGCAGAACACCAGGCAAACCGGCGCTTCGGTCAAAAAGGACTGGCCGCCGCTGGCCGCTTCCAGCGCCTGTCGCTGTTCGAGGGTCGTTGCGACAGCAATGCGGTAGGACTGCAGATCTCCCGCCGACGGTGCGGCGCAGGCGGCTTCCAGGATGGCGTGCAGTTGCTCGCGGGAAAGTTGCTGATCCGTGCGGTAATGTCGGACCGAATGGCGGCGCCGGACCGTTTCAAAGAGATCCCACATCGTATCCCCCCTGACCGCAGGTTTGACCTAGCCGGCTTGGCCCTGGCTCGCTCGCAATGCCCGCGCCTGCTGCTCCATGTCCGAAAGGCCCAGTGTCTTATAGGACTCGATGAGTATATCCAGCGCTGGCAGGACGGCATCGGTGCCCGAAAACTCAGCCAGGACATCCTGAGCGCGGTTCGCTGCGGCCACATAGGTGCCACGTTCCAGATAGTAGCGCGCGACGGCCAGATCGTGCTTGGCAACGCGGTTTTTCAGGAACAGCATACGCTGGCGCGCATCGGCCGCGTACGGGCTGTCCGGATAGCGCCGCAGGAGATTGCTGAACGAGGCAAAGGCGCCGCGGGCGTACTGGGTGTCCCGTTCTGCGCCGTCGATGTTCAGCCAGCGCCAGCGCACGGTGCTTTCGAGCAGCCCCAGGCTGCGCTCGAAATTGATTCGTCCCTGCATGTAGAGGACATAATCGGCATTTGGATGGCTGGGGTATTCGCGCAGGAAGCGTTGCGCCGTGGCGATGCCCTGCTCCCACTCGCGCTGGCGGTAGTAGGCGTAGATCAATTCGATTTGCGCCTGTTGCGCGTAGGGGCCGAAAGGATAGCGCGACTCGAGGGCGTTGAAACGCTTGATGGCGCCATCGAAGCTTTCGCTTTGCAGCGCCTGGTGAGCCTCACGGTAGATTTCGGCGGCCGGCCGATTGGTGTTCACCGCAGGTTCATCATCACCGTTCTCGGCATCGCCGGAGCTGCCGGGCAGGTAGGACAGCAGCGAACAGGACGAAAGACACAGTGCGAGCAGCAGCACGAGAACGGAGCGGGCGACGGAGCGCATGATTTAGACTTGACCTCGAGGCCGGCCGCAGCCGGATGAAACAAATATTCTGGAGTATAACAAAGCCATTGGAACCGATGACCTTGCCTGATGATGAGTCCCTTGTTCCTGTCTCCGGAGATGCGGTTGCCTTCCATGTCCGGGCAGAGCGGGCGGGTCGTCGCCTCGACCAGATTCTGGCCGAGCGGTTCGCCGATCACTCGCGCAGTCGTCTGGTCGACTGGATCAAAGGCGGCTGCGTTCAGGTTGACGGCCGTCCCTGCAAGCCCAGCGACCGCCTGCAATCGGGCCAGCACATCACGGTGCGCTTCCCCGCGCCCACGCCGGCGATTCCGTTGCAGCCCGAGGTCATCGCCCTTGCCGTCGTCCACGAGGACGACGATCTGCTCATCATCGACAAGCCGCCGGGCCTGGTGGTTCACCCCGGCGCCGGCAATCCGGGCGGAACACTGCAAAACGCCTTGCTCCACCATGCTCCCGCGCTGGTTCACCTGCCCCGGGCCGGGCTGGTGCATCGCCTCGACAAGGACACCTCGGGCCTGATGGTGGTGGCCAAGACGCTGACCAGCCATACCCGGCTCGTCAGCGCGCTGCAGGCACGGGAGATCCGCCGCGAGTACGACGCGGTGGTTATCGGCGCGCTGCTCGCTGGCGGCACGGTGGACGCGCCGCTGGGGCGCCATCCGCGCGACCGGCTGCGCATCGCGGTGCGGGAAGGTGGGCGAAACTCGGTCACCCACTACCGGGTGAGCGAACGTTACGCCCATCATACCCGCCTCACCCTGCGGCTGGAGACCGGACGAACGCACCAGATCCGCGTGCACATGGCGCACCTGGGATATCCGGTCCTGGGTGATCCCTTGTACGCGGGCCGCCTGCGGCTGCCGGCCGGCATCGACCCGGCCCTGGCCGATGTCCTGCGGGGATTCAAACGCCAGGCGCTGCACGCCACGCGGCTGGGCCTCATCCATCCGGGAGACGGGTCGGAACGGGTCTGGGAGCGCTCGCCGCCGCCCGACATGCAGGCGCTGATCGCGGCGCTGCGGCAGCAGGGCGGCACATGAGCGGGACAGTCCGCGGTCTGGTTCAGCGAGGGGGAATGCCGCTGATCGTGCCTGATTGGCCGGCGCCGCCATCAATACACGCGGTGGCCACCACCCGCTTGGGCGGCGTGAGCACCGGCCCTTACGCCAGCTTCAACCTCGGCGATCACGTCGGCGACGATCCGGCGGCCGTGGCCGCGAACCGGAGGCTGCTGTCGGAGGCACTCGCCTTGCCGGCACCGCCTTTTTGGTTGCGCCAGGTGCACGGCACGCGCGTGGTGCGTGCCGGTCGCGGCGAATCTCTCCCCATTGAGGCCGACGGGTCCTGGACGGACGAGGCGGGTGTGGTGTGCGTCGTGGGAACGGCCGATTGCCTGCCGGTGCTGTTCTGCGATGCGGCCGGGACGCGTGTGGCCGCCGCGCACGCCGGCTGGCGCGGGCTGGCGGCGGGTGTGCTGGAAGCCACGGTCGCGGCGCTGGACGTGGTGTCGGACCACCTGCTGGTCTGGGTCGGCCCGGCCATCGGCGCGGCGGCCTTCGAGGTCGGGCCGGAGGTGCGCGAGGCCTTCCTCGACGTCGACCGGTCGGCTGAAACGGCCTTCCGCGGAGGTCCTGGCGATCGCTGGCTGACCGATCTGGCGCAGCTCGCGCGCCTGCGGCTGCAGCGGAGCGGCGTCACCCGCGTCTGGGGCGGGCATTGGTGCACGGCCGGCGATCCCGCGCGGTTCTATTCCTATCGCCGCGATGGTCGGACCGGGCGCATGGCGACGCTGATCTGGCGTGAGCAGGAGGCGGGTGGCCGGGAGCCAGATGCATAAATGGCTGCAGACGAGATCTGCAGCCACAGCAGGGATCAATGCACCACGAATTTCGTAGGTCTTAGAAGCTGACGCGGTAGCGATGAACGAACGAGACGTCGATGGGATCCCAGTTGCCGGAGCCGGAGGCACCGATGCTGTTCCCCGTGTAGTTTCCCGTCGCGGAGACCGACCACGCGGGGAAAATTTCCCAGTTCCAGTCCAGTGTGGTCTTGAAGCCACCGACATCCGGGCTCACATCGTAGGAGAACGGCACGTGATAGGGGTTGAGCGCCAGATTCGCGCTATAGGTAAAAAGCTGGCCTTGCAAGGTCTTTTGGCCATGGACGGTCGACAGATCGGCTTCGTTCATGTCTTTCATGGCAGCTTGGGAGACGACGGGGGCAGCGGCCAACAGGCCAAGCATCATCAGGGACTTGATATTCATATCAGATTCCTCGATAGAGTGATTCCTAGGTTTTGGGCGACGTTCCGGGCACGTCAGACATGCTGGACGGCGGAAGCAACATATTCCAAGCAGATAGTCAAGTCAATGACGGAATGGTGAACGTTTCTTGCGTCCTAGCCTTTCACCCGGTAAGCCGGATTGTCGAAGTTTGTTAATTAGTTACCAACCGTTAGTGAGGATATGAGTCAAGTCTTTTTGGTAGCTGATTGCTGCGTCGAGGCCGCCATCCGAAGCGGAAAGCCGGAAGCCTGCGGTCAGCCGCACTGCCAGTTCGGGCCACCGGTCGCTGGACGAAGCCCAAAAAACGAGAGGGATGGAGGCGAACCTCCATCCCCGCGATCGCCGTTCGACGTTTTCGTGTTTACTTGTTGCGCACGAACGTGCTGCCGGCGCTGATGCTGAAGCCGCCGGTGTAGGAAATATTGCGGGCAGCATTCAGTGACCTGCCGGGGGATTTTCGGTCCGGTTGGAAGTTGAGAGGATGGCTCCCGACGAAAGCGAGGAGCCCATGCGCAAGTCCCGATTCACCGAAGAACAGATGGTCAAGATTCTGCGGGAGGCCGACCGGTCTCCCGTGGCAGAGGTGGCCAGGAAGCACGGCGTCAGCGAGCAGAGCCTGTACCTGTGGCGCAAGCGCTACGGGCAGTTGGAGGCGGCCGATGTGAAGCAGCTGCGCACCCTGCAGCAGGAAAACGCCCGACTGAAGAAGCTGCTTGCGGAGCGTGACCTCGAGATCGAGGTCATGAAGGAGATCACCGCAAAAAAGTGGTGAGCGCGCCGGCACGGCGCGCACTGGTTCCGGGGATGGTCGAACGTGGCATCAGCGCCCGGCGGGCCTGCTCGCTGCTGGGCGTGTCGCGCTCGACATGGGGGCCGAGAACGCCAAGCTCAAGCGAATGTACGCGGAGCTCGCCCTCGACAACGCCGCGATGAAGGATCTGATCGCAAAAAACTGTAGGCCCGGCGCAGAAGCGCGACGCCGTGCGCTTCCTCCTCGAAGAGCACCAGCGGCCGTTGCGTCGGTCCTGTGACAGGGTCGGGCTATCCCGGGCGGCGTGGTACCGGCCGCCACTGGACTGGACGGTCCGCGACACCGAGATCATCTCGGCGCTGGCCGAACTGGTCAAAGACCGGCCGGCCAGAGGCTTCTGGAAATGCCGAAAGCTGCTGCGGCGGCGCCGGCCCGAATGGAACCACAAGCGCATCTATCGGGTTTACAAGGCCATGGGATTGAACCGCCGCCGCATTGCCAAGCGTCGCCTACCAAAGCGCGAGCGTGTGCCACTGTATGTGCCGCGGACGCCGGACTCCGTGTGGTCGGCGGATTTCATGTCCGACGCGCTCGCGTGCGGGCGTCGGTTCCGGACGTTCAACGTCGAGGACGACTTCAATCGCGAAGCGCTGCACATCGAGGTCGACACATCAATTTCCTCCCTGCGTCTGGTCCGGATCTTCCAGCGGCTCCAACGCGAGCGGGGCCTGCCGCAGGTGCTGCGAACCGACAACGGCCCGGAGTTCCTGGGTGAGGACTTCACCGAGTGGGCCAAGGACCAAGGCATGGCGATCCAATACATCCAACCCGGCCAGCCGAACCAGAACGCCACCATCGAGCGGTTCAACCGCACCTTCCGGGAGGAGGTACTCGACCAGTACCTCTTCCGGCGCCTCGAAGACGTGCGCGAGGCCGCTTGGCGGTGGATGCTCGAGTACAACGAGCAGCGACCCCACGATTCCCTCGGCGATCTGACGCCCGTCGAGGTCCGCCAGAAATACGAGGAAAGTTCTACTTTCGCTTTGTGTGCTTGACGGGGAAGCTTACGATTGCGGCCTTCGCTCGTCTGGTGAAGGACCGTTCAGCCCGCGGCTCTTGGAAGTGCTACGCCCTAGACTATGCTTGAATCGTCATTCCGGCCGGAGGGCCGACGCGCCCAAGGAGCAAACCATGCGAGCAGCCATCCGGATCATCGGCATCTTGGCCCTGTTGCTGGGCATCTGGTGGATTCTGCAGGGCACCGGCCTCGCGCCGGTCGGCTTCATGGCCAACCAGATGCCATGGGCCTATCGTGGTATGGGACTCCTCGTCACCGGCGCGGTGCTGCTGCTGTTCGCGCGCCAGAACCGGTCACGATAGATCCAGACGCCGGGCGGTCCTGAATGCTACGGCTGACCAAGCCCGTTTCGGGAAACGGCTTTCCCATCGCATATGGGGCCGCGCACAACTCGCCGCATCAGGCGAAGCCGACTCTGATCTTTTTGACACGCCGGTGAATCCTTGCCGTCGCAAACAAGGCTCCTATCCCGACCACCATGACCAACAGGCCGACATAACCACCAAGCGGCTCGTCGAACTGTCCCACGAAGCAAAGCAACAGCAAGGTCGTCGCGATGTGGACGACGAACACCCATTGTGAGGACTGACCAAGCCTCTCGATCGGAAGCATGCGCAATCCCGATAATGTTTCTTTCGTCCCGAACAGGATGCAGACTATGACTGATAGATTGATTACACGGACAGGCGATAAAGTCCATTTGTCAATCCATAAAAAATGCCATAAAGGATCGGAAAACCCAGAGGGCCCGCTCCAAAGACGCCACAGAAAGAACAAACCGAAGATTGCAAACGAAGCCATCAAAACGCTCGGCATGCTCACCAGGACACGGGAAAGCTTGAAACGGCCATCAGCCCCGAACCAAACTCCTAAGACCCACAGGAACTGCCAAGCGAACAAGTCAAAAGCTCCTGTCGCGGAAACCGGTATGCGCCACCCAAAAGAATTGATAAGAAAAGAATAAAACTGGACTCTAAGACCAAATTGAGCAAGCACCCAGATGACGAAGCTCACGCCGAGAATGGCGTACCAACCCCAGAGAGACGCCAATCTCATGACAACTGGCGTGCAAAGAAAAAACAACACATACATCGGAAGGATATCGAGCAATGGAGGCTGGTAAGCCAGAATGACAGCTGCGATTGCTGCTTCCTGTGGATTGAGGAAATAGAAATCCAGAAGATTCAGTACAGCCGGCGTCTGGTACGTGGTCGCAATCCGCGCCACCAGCGTGAAAGCGAGAACCAGAAGCGCGATGTGAAACAGATATAGGCGCATGGCTCGCCCCATGAGCCAGCGGGTGGCCGCGATGAAGCCGGATCGATCCTGCTGAACAAGAAAGATATTTCCTACCAGAAATGCAGACAGGAAAACAAATCCCTCTGCTGCCGAAACAAATCCCAGTGGCTGACCAATTCGCTCTGACCAGCTGGTCGGAAGGTGAACCATGGCCATCATCAAAAGCAATAACCCGCGCAGGAGATCAAGCCCGGAATTTCTCTGCAACGGCATAAGGGTTGGTCCTTGTGGTGCCTTCGGCAGCAGTCTCGCTCCCGCCAATAAAGCGAAAGCTTAAGGCAATGCTGATCAGCCGGCTACGATGCTCGCGTACGCTGCACAACCCCCCCGAACCCTTCGATTGATCCGCTGATGGCGGTATCCGTGGCCGTTTGGCTTCTTGGTGGGACGTCGGCGGGCCCGCGTCGAATATTCCTCTCGGGTCATCAAGCAGCAGTTCGGCTATTGGAAGGTCCGCTATCGCGGCCTGGCCAAGAACACCGCCCAGATCATCACCCTGTTCGCCCTGTCGAACCTGTGGATGATGCGACGAAGCCTGCTGGCTGCTGCAGGGGAGTTGTGTAATGACCTGTAATGACCCATCGGCTTCTGCGCAGGTCAGGCCGCTAATTCATACGCCTTAGCGGGTGTCTTCATGCCGAGCGCCTGGTGCGGCTGGCGGTGGTTGTAGAACTGGATCCAGT
>DAOKZK010000049.1:0-19241 GCA_035325645.1 Candidatus Macondimonas sp.
AGCCGACCCCCGCAGTCCCTTGCGCAAGGAGTCCGACCATGTCACCGCGTCCCCGCATTCCCGCTGCGATCTGGGCCTTGGGCGGTGTCAGCCTGCTGATGGACACCTCCTCGGAGCTGATCCACAGCCTGCTGCCGGTTTTTCTGGTGGTGACCCTGGGCACCTCGGTGGCCATGGTGGGTCTGATTGAGGGAGTCGCCGAGGCGACCGCGGCGGTGGCGAAGGTGTTCTCGGGCGTGCTGAGCGACCGTCTGCGCCGCCGCAAGGGGCTCACCGTGCTCGGTTACGGGCTCGCCGCCGCCGTCAAGCCACTGTTTCCGCTTGCCGGCAGTGCGACGACCGTGCTGGTCGCGCGGTTTCTCGATCGGGTGGGCAAGGGCATACGCGGCGCCCCCCGCGATGCACTGGTCGCGGATCTGACGCCGCAAGCCGTGCGCGGCGCAGCCTATGGCCTGCGCCAGGCGCTCGACACCGTGGGCGCGATCGCCGGGCCCGCGCTGGCGCTGCTGCTCATGGCGTGGTTCGCCGGCGACGTTCGCACCGTGTTGTCGTTTGCCGTGATCCCGGCCGTACTGGCCGTGCTGGTTCTGGTGTTGCTGGTGCGTGAACCCGAACGCGGGCGGGTGGCGCATGAGCCCCCTGCGCCATG
This sequence comes from Candidatus Macondimonas sp., assembly GCA_035325645.1. GTDB lineage: Bacteria > Pseudomonadota > Gammaproteobacteria > UBA5335 > UBA5335 > Macondimonas. The sequence goes on from DAOKZK010000049.1 coordinate 650, forward strand.
GCCGCTGCGACGGGCGGCCCTGCGCCGGCTGCCGCGGTCGTACTGGGGCGTGCTGGGTCTGGCCAGTCTGCTCACGCTGGCGCGCTTCAGCGAGGCGTTTCTGGTGCTCCGCGCCGAGAATCTGGGATTGCCGATGAGTCGGGCGCCGCTGGTCATGGTGGTGATGAATCTGGCCTACGCCGCCTCGGCGTATCCGGCCGGCCTGCTCGCCGATCGCCATTCACGCCCGCGCTTGATGGCGGCGGGGCTGCTCGTGCTGGTCGCCGCCGATCTGGTGCTGGCGGGGGCGACGAACTCGGCCCTGCTGATGGGTGGCGCTGCGCTGTGGGGATTGCACATGGGCCTGACGCAGGGCCTGCTGGCGACGCTGATCGCCGATGCGGCGCCGACGGATTTGCGCGGCACGGCCTTCGGTTTTTTTCATTTGGCGACGGGCGGCGCGACCTTTCTCGCCAGCGCCTTGGCCGGCGGGCTGTGGAGCCTGTTCGGCGCGCCGGCGACCTTTCTGGCCGGCGCGGCGCTGACGATGCTCGCCTTGCCGGGCCTGCTTCGCTTCGCCCGACACGCCTGAAATGGACGCGCTCCGGCCTGCGCGGCAGGCCTGAAGTGTGCTCTAATGCGCCGCTATGTTTCGCCCCTTCGAGCTCTTCATTGGTCTGCGCTACAGCCGTTCCCGCCGGCGCAACCATTTCATTTCCTTCATCTCGCTGATCTCGATGCTGGGGGTCGCGCTGGGCGTGGCCGCCCTGATCGTGGTGTTGTCGGTGATGAACGGCTTCGAACAGGAACTGCGTCAGCGCATCCTGGGCATGACGGCGCACGCGACCGTGAGCAATTTCGATGTGCGCGTGGAGGATTGGCCCCGGCTTGCCGAGCAGGCCGCTGGCCACCCGCATGTGATCGGCACCGCGCCCTACATCGAGGGCGAGGCGATCTTCCGGCACGGCCGCATCCTGACGGGCGGCATGCTCTACGGCGTGTTGCCCGAGCGCGAGGGGCAGGTGTCGGAGGTCGGGCGGCGCATGGTGGCGGGGCGGCTGGAAGACCTCACCGACGGCGGTTATGGCGTGGTGCTGGGCAAGGCGCTCGCCGAGGCGCTGGGCGTGGGCCTCGGCGACGCGGTCGATCTCATGGTGCCGCAGGCCAACCTGACGCCGGCGGGGCTCATCCCGCGCCTGCGCCGTTTCCGGGTGGTCGGGGTATTCGAGGTGGGGATGTACGAATACGACCGCACCCAGGCCTTTGTGCACATCCGGGACGCAGCGCGGCTGATGGATCTGGGCGAGGCGGTGAGCGGCGTGCGACTCCGGCTGGACGATCTCTATCGGGCGCCACAGGTGAGCCGGGATCTGGTGCAGACGTTGGATCCGGGTTATTTCGCGACCGACTGGACGCGCCGCCACGCCAATTTCTTCCGCGCCATCCGCACCGAAAAGACGGTGATGTTCATCATCCTGGCCATGATTGTGGGCGTTGCGGCCTTCAACATCGTCTCGACCCTGGTGATGGTGGTGACCGACAAGCAGGGTGATATCGCCATCCTGCGCACCCTCGGGGCGTCGCCGGCCAGCATCATGGGCATTTTCATCGTCCAGGGCGTGCTGATCGGCGTGGTGGGGACGCTGACGGGCGTCGCGATCGGCACCCTGGTGGCGGTCAATGTCGAAACGCTCGTGCCGCTCATCGAGCGGGCGGTGGGATTCCAGTTCCTGCCGGCGGATGTGTATTACATCAGCGAGTTGCCTTCGCGCGTGGAGATCGCCGACATCGTGCAGATCGCCGTGCTGGCCTTCGCGCTGTCCCTGCTCTCCACGCTCTATCCCGCCTGGCGCGCGGCGCGCACCGAGCCGGCCGAGGCATTGCGCTATGAGTGAACGCAAGGTCGTCCTGACCTGCCGGGGCCTGGTGCAGCGCTTTCGCCAGGGTCAGAGCGAGGTGCCCGTACTCGGCGGAGTGGACTTGACGCTGTTCGCGGGTGAACAGGTGGCGATCGTGGGCGCCTCCGGCTCGGGCAAGAGCACGCTGCTGCATCTGCTGGGCGGGCTGGAGCGGCCCGTCGCCGGCGAGGTGCAGGTGCTCGGCGAATCGATGCATCGGCTCGGCAATGCCGCCCGCGGCCGGCTGCGCAACCGGGCGATGGGCTTCGTCTATCAGTTCCATCACCTGATGCCCGAGTTCAGCGCGCTGGAGAACGTAGCCATGCCCTTGTTGCTGCGCCGCCTGGCCGCCCCGGACGCCGCCGGTCGGGCCCGCGACATGCTCGAGCGCGTGGGCTTGGGGGCGCGACTCGACCATCGGCCCGCGCAGCTTTCGGGCGGCGAACGCCAGCGGGCCGCGCTGGCGCGGGCGCTGGTGACTGAACCGCCCTGCGTTCTGGCCGATGAACCGACGGGGAATCTGGATCCCCGCACGGCGGGCCACATGTATGACCTCATGCAGACGCTCAATCGCCAGCTCGGCACCAGCTTCCTCATCGTCACCCACGACATCGATCTGGCGCGGCGCATGGACCGCGTGCTGCGTCTGGAAGGCGGACGGCTGCAGCCCGACTGAGGGCTCAGCCCCTTGAGCGGGCGGCTCCTGGCCGCCTATGTCGCCGGACTGCTGGCGCTCCAGCTCAGCCCGAGCCTGCCGTCGGTTGCCGTCTGCCTTGCGCTCGGATCGATCCCGGTCGCCGTGTTCGTCGTGGCGCATTGGACCGGTGCACGCTGGGGAGCCCTGTTCGGGGCAGTGCTGTGCGGCCTCTGGTGGGCCGCAGTGTCGGGCGCGCTGCTGCTGGCGCAGCGTCCGATCTTGCCGCCGCGCGGCGAGATGACGACGCTGGTGGTGCGCATCGCCGATTTCCCCCAGTCACGGGAGGGTGGACAGCGCCTGTTGGCCGATGTGGTCGAGGCGCCAGCGGGAATCGGATTGTCGCGCGGTGCCCGTCTGCGCATTGCCGACTACGGCGTCGGTCGTGTGTACCAGCCGGGCGAGATCTGGCGGCTCAGGCTGCGCCTGCGTGCGCCGCACGGTCTGCGCAATCCGGGCACGTTCGACTACGAGACCTGGCTGTTCCAGCAGGGCATCGTCGCGACCGGTTCGGTGCGCGAGGACGTGGCCAACACGCGCCTGGCGTCAGCGCCGCCTGGCCTGGCCCGGGTGCGCGCCCATCTGGCAGAGCGGATCGGCCAGGCACTGGCCGGACATCCGCACACGGGGATGGTGCGTGCCTTGGCGCTTGGGGATCAGGGCGCGATCACGCCCGCGCAGTGGGCCGTCTTTCGCGATACGGGAACCGCGCACCTTGCGGTGGTCTCGGGTCAGCATATCCTCATGGCAGCCGCGCCGGCCTACGGTCTGACGCGCTGGCTCTGGCCGCGTCTGCCGGCGCTCGCTCTGCGACTAGCGGCGCCGCGCGCCGCGGCGCTGGCGCTGTTCGGCGCAGCAACCGCCTATGGTTTGCTGGCCGGGTTTACCGTGCCGACCCAGCGCGCGCTCATTATGCTGGCCGTGTTCACGGGGGCTGTCTGGTGGCGCCGCGAGCGGTCTGCCCTGTGGCTGCTGCTGGGCGCCCTGGCGCTGGTGCTCACCCTGGATCCGCGAGCGGCGCTGGCGCCCGGCACCTGGCTGTCCTTCGGGGCGGTGGCCTGCCTGTATGCCGGATTCGGGGGCCGACTCGGCCGCCTGCGGGCATGGCAGGGGTTGTGGCATGGTCAGTGGGTGGTGACCCTCGGCTTGGCGCCGGTGCTGCTGCTGGCCTTCGGGCGCTTGTCGTGGGTGGCGCCGGCCGTCAACCTGATCCTGATCCCGGTGTTCAGCATCGTGCTGTTGCCGCTGATTCTGGCGGGGACGTTGCTGGCCGCTATCCATCCCGCGCTCGGCGCGCCGGTGCTCGGCCTTGCCGCCGGACTGTTGTCCTGGGGATGGACGCCCTGGACGCTGATTGCGGCGTGGCCGGGGGCGGCAGGGAGCCTGCCGATGCCGGGCCTCATGGGTGCGGGCGTGATGCTGGCCGGCACCGCATGGCTGCTGGCGCCCCGCGGCTTTCCGGGGCGCGGCGTCGGGCTGGTGCTGGTGCTGTTGGTCCTGTTGCGACCGGGCTGGCAACCGGAGCACGGCACACTGGAGGCGGTGATGCTGGATGTGGGGCAGGGCGAGGCCATCGTTCTGCGGACCGCACGCCATGTCCTCTTATACGACACCGGCCCGCGCATGGGCGAGTCCGATGCGGTCGAGTGGGTGATCGAGCCCTACCTGCGCGGGCAAGGCATCGAGCGACTCGATCGAGTCATCATCAGCCATCCCGACACCGACCACAGCGGCGGCACCGATCGATTGCGCCGTGCGATGCCGGTCGCGGACTGGCTGGGCGGTGGCCACCCGTCTTTCCCTGGGACGCGCGCCTGCCAGGCCGGCATGACCTGGCAATGGGACGGGGTGCGCTTCGAGATCCTGCATCCGGATGCGGGTTATCGGGGACCCGACAACGACGGGTCGTGCGTGCTGCAAGTGCTGGCGCCGGGCGGTCGGCTGTTGATCGTCGGTGATCTCGAGCGCTCCGGCGAGGCGGCCTTGCTGGATCGGGGCAACGATGTGCAGGCCGATGTGCTGGTGGTGGGCCATCATGGCAGCGCCGGCGCTTCCTCGCCGGCCTTTCTCGCGGCGGTGGCGCCTCGCTGGGCGCTGGTTCCGGCGGGCCATGGCAATCGCTGGGGTTTTCCGGCCGCTGCCGTGCGCCGACGCTTGGCCCGGCAGGGCAGCGTGGCGATCGTCAGCGGCGACATGGGCGCCGTGCGCGTCCTGCTGCGTCCGGACAAGACGATCCAGATGCAGTCGTTGCGTTGCCGCGATGCGCGCTATTGGCACGCTCCGGCCGATTGCCGGGTTAAGGCGTGAAGCATCGTCAGCCGATCAAGTAGAATGCGGCCGAAGCGGCGCCGTCTGCTGTGGAGTGTGGAGCATGTGGGAATTGGTTCGGGCCGGCGGGTGGGTGATGATCCCCATCCTGTTGTGCTCTCTGGGCGCGGTGGCCATCGTTGCGGAACGCTTGTGGAGCCTGCGGCGCACACGCATCGTGCCGCCGGATTTGCTGCCGCAGGTGCAGCAGTGGATCAAGAACAATCAGCTCACCGACGAGGCGCTGATTCGCCTGCGCGGGCATTCGCCCTTGGGCAAGGTCCTTGCGGCCGGTTTGGCCAGCCGCCATCTGGATCGGGCTGCGGTCAAGGAAAGCATCGAGGACGCCGGCCGTCATGAGGTCCACGAACTCGAGCGCTACCTCAACACATTGGGCACGATCGCCAGCATCTCGCCGCTGCTGGGCCTGCTCGGAACGGTATTCGGCATGATCCGCATGTTCGCGGCGCTGACCTCGGCCGGCGTCGGCAACCCGGCCGATCTGGCGCATGGCATCGCCGAGGCGCTGATCACGACCGCCGCCGGATTGATCGTCGCCATTCCGGCCCTGGCGATGCACCGTTACCTGCGCGGGCGGGTGGCCGAGATCGTGGTGGAGATGGAAATCGCCACCATTACCCTGATCAACACGCTGTATGGCGCCCAGATGCCGACCGGGCCCGCGCCGGCGCGGCGCCGGGCGGTCAAGGCGGCGCCGGCGGTGGCTTCATGAGGTTGAGCCGGCCTCGGGACGACGAGCCCGAAATCAATCTGATCTCGCTGATCGATGTGCTGTTCGTCATCGTCATTTTCCTGATGGTGACGACCACCTTCGCCCGGCAGTCCGGGTTGCGCCTCGAATTGCCCCAGGCCTCGCCGGTGCCAGAGACGACCACCGATCCCGGCATCACGGTCGCAGTCGATCGCAATGGCCGCTACTTCCTCGGCGACCAAGCCGTGGTCAATACCAAACCCGAGACCTTGCGCCGCGCGCTCGAACAGGTCCTGGGCGCGGATCGGGAGCGGCGGGTGGCCGTGCGGGCCGACGCGCGAGCCAGTCACCAGGCCGTGGTGACGGTCTTCGACGTGCTGGCGCAGATGGGCATCCGCGATGTGGTGATCGAGACCGTGCAGCCGGCGGAAGGACCATGACCGCGACGCTGTCGTCGTTGGTCATCTACCGCCGATTGCTGCGTTACAGTCTTGCCCACTGGCCCATGTTCCTGGCGGCGGTGGGCGGGATGGTGCTGTTCGCGCTGTCCGAAACGGCCTTCGCCTGGCTCATGAAGCCCTTGCTCGACGGTAGTTTCGTGGAGCGCGATCCCAGCGTCATCCGCTGGATGCCGCCGCTGGTGCTGGGCCTGTTCCTGCTGCGCGGCGTTGCGGCTTTCATCTCCGACTACTGCATGGCCGACGTCGGCCAGCGGGTGATCAAGACCATCCGCACCGAACTGTTCGATCACTTCCTGCGGCTGCCGAGCACCTTCTACGATCGCAATGCCTCTGGGCAACTCCTGTCGAGCCTGACCTTCAACGTCGATCAGGTCGCCAACGCAGCGACCCAGGCCGTGACGGTGATGATCCGCGACAGTCTGAAGGTCGTGGGCTTCATGGCGCTGATGTTCTATCTGAACGCCCGGCTCGCGATCTTCGCGCTGTTGATCGCCCCGGTGATCGCCGTATTGATCCGCTGGATCAGCAGGCGCTTTCGCCGCATCAGTACGCGCATCCAGCACTCCATGGGCGAACTCACGACGGCTTCGGAGGAAATGATCAAGGGCCAACGGCTGGCCAAGGTCTTCGGGGCCCAGGACTATGAGGCGCGCCGCTTCGAACAGGTCAACGAACGCAATCGCCGCCTGCTGATGAAACGGGCGCTGACCCAGGCGGCCAGCAATCCGGTGATTCAGCTCATTGCCGCCATTCCGATGGCCGGGATCGTATATGTCGCGACGAATGCCAGCATTTCCGGGGCCATGACGCCGGGTGCCTTTGCGGCGTTCCTGGGGGCCATGATCGGCCTGCTCAATCCGCTCAAGCAGCTCACCACCGTCAATGCCACGCTTCAGCGGGGGATCGCGGCCGCCGGCAGCATCTTTGCCTTGCTGGAGGTCGCGGGTGAGTCGGACACGGGCCGTCACCGTGTCGCCCGCGTCCGCGGCGAGATCGGCTTCGAGGGCGTGCGCTTGTCCTACGATCCGGCCAAGGGTGAGGTGCTCAAGGGGATCGACCTGTCCGTCGCGCCCGGACAGACCGTCGCGCTGGTGGGTCGCTCCGGCAGCGGCAAGACGTCCCTCGTCAACCTCTTGCCCCGCTTCTATGAATCGCAGGTCGGGCGCATCCTGATCGACGGGGTGGACGTGCGCGATTACTGCCTGCGCGATCTGCGCCGCCAGATCGCCGTGGTGGGACAGGAAGTCGTCCTGTTCAACGACAGCGTCGCAGCCAACATCGCCTATGGCGAGGATCCGCAAGCGGTCATGGCGCGCATCGAAGCGGCTGCGCGTGCGGCCCACGCTTGGGAATTCATTGAAAAATTGCCGCAGGGGGTCTGGACGCCGGTTGGGCAGCACGGCGTCCTGCTGTCGGGCGGGCAGCGGCAGCGATTGGCCATTGCCCGCGCGCTGTTCAAGGACGCGCCGATCCTGATCCTCGATGAGGCGACCTCGGCGCTCGACACCGAGTCCGAACGCCACATCCAGGCGGCCTTCGATGTCCTGATGCGGGGTCGCACCACGCTGGTGATCGCCCATCGCCTGTCGACCATCACCCGGGCCGATTGCATCGTCGTGATGCAGGATGGACGCATCGTCGAGCAGGGCACACATGCTGATCTGTTGGCGAACAACGGTCCGTACGCCGAACTTTACCGAATGCAGTTCAGTGACATGGAGGCCACCGGTTGAGTGCGGCGCCTTGGCGCGGTCGACTGGAGAGCGGTTTGGTGTCGGTCTGGTATGGTCCGCGTCGCCGCGCCTGGCCACTCGTCCCCCTGTCGGGTCTCTACGCCCTGGCCGTGGCGCTGCATCGTCTGCCCTTCCGGCTCGGCTTGCGCAAGGCCGCGCGTTTGCCGGTGCCGGTCATCGTGGTCGGCAACCTGACCGTCGGCGGGACCGGCAAGACGCCCCTGGTGATCCATCTCGCGCGCGCTCTGGCCACACAGGGTGAACGCCCCGGCATCCTCTGTCGGGGCTATGGCGGGCGCGCCCGGCAATGGCCACAGTGCGTGACGCCGACGAGCGACCCGGTGGAGGTGGGCGACGAACCCGTGCTGATCGCGCAGCGTACGGGCTTGCCCGTGGCGGCCGGCCCGAATCGGGCGCGCGCGGCCCAGCTGCTGCTCGACGCCGGATGCACGGTGCTGCTGAGCGATGATGGGCTTCAGCACCATGCCCTGGCACGGGACGTGGAAATCGCCGTGATGGATGGGGCGCGGGGCTTTGGCAACGGGCTGCTGCTGCCGGCTGGACCACTGCGCGAATCCGCGCGGCGGCTCGAGCGGGTCGATGCCGTGGTCGTCCAAGGTGCAGGCTGCACACCTGCACATACGGCCGCCTTCCGGATGACCCTTCCGCTTCGCGAGGCCTGTGATCTGGCCACCCGGCAAGAGCGGCGTCCGCTCGGCGATTTTGCCGGCCAGCCGGTCCATGCCGTGGCCGGCATCGGGTACCCCCAACGCTTTTTCGAAGCGCTGCGCGCAGCTGGCTTGACGATTGTGGAACACCCCTTCCCGGATCATTATGATTATCGCCCCCAGGATCTGGCCTTTGCCGGGGATCTGCCCGTGCTCATGACGGAGAAGGATGCCGTCAAGTGCGCCCGGTTCGCACCGGCCAATGCCTGGTTCGTTCCCGTCAGCGCCGAACTCACCCCCTCTTTGGAGGACTGGCTGAGACTTCGGCTGCGGGCAAACAATCCGTGAGGAACGGTCGTGGACAAAAAGCTGCTTGACATACTGGCCTGCCCGATCTGCAAGGGTCCGCTGATCTACCGGCCCGAGGCGGGGGAGTTGATCTGCAAGGCCGATCGGCTGGCTTTCCCAATCCGGGAAGGCATTCCGGTCATGCTGATCGAAGAAGCCCGCCCCCTGTCCGCGGAGGAGGAGCGATGACGCCGTTCAAGGTGGTCATTCCCGCGCGCCACGGCGCGACCCGCTTGCCAGGCAAGCCGCTGCGTCTCATCGCGGGCCAGCCGATGATCCAGCATGTCTACCAGCGGGCGCTGGAGTCCGGCGCGGAAGAAGTCATCATCGCCACGGAACACGACCTCGTGGCGCAGATGGCGCGATCCTTCGGAGCCCCTGTCTGCATGACGGGTGCACACCATCTGTGCGGGACCGACCGGATCGCCGAGGTGGTGGATCAGTATGGCTGGCCGGACGAGACCATCATCGTCAACCTGCAGGGCGACGAACCCACCATGCCGGCGGTGAACGTGGCGCGGGTTGCCGAGAATCTGCATGCGCGGACCACGCCCGTGGCGACCTTGTGCACACCGATCGGGACGGTCGAGGAATTGCTCGACCCCAATGTGGTGAAGGTGGTTTGCGATCGGGACGAGTCGGCGCTCTATTTCAGCCGTGCGCCGATCCCCTGGCATCGCGAGGGCGGATTCTCTCCGGATGCGGGCATGCCGCCGGGGCTGTGGCTGCGTCACCTGGGGATCTACGCCTACCGCGCCGGGGCCCTGCGCGCCTTCGCCGCGCTCGCGCCTTGCGAACCGGAGCGTCAGGAGTCGCTCGAGCAGTTGCGTTTCCAGTGGGGCGGTATTCGCATCCACGTCGGCGAGGCGCCTGCGTTGCCCGGCGCGGCGGTCGATACGGAAGCGGATCTGGCGCGGGTCGAAGCGCACTTGAGGCACCAGTCGGACTGACGGGCGGATCGGACGTTGCCGCTCACGCAAGGAGGACGCCACATGCACCACCGGATTTTGTTCGTCTGTATGGGGAACATCTGCCGCTCACCGGCGGCGGAAGGGATGCTGCGTGCGCGTCTGAGACAAGAGGCGCCGCACGGGTGGGAGCAGATCGAAATCGACTCGGCGGCGACGCATGCCTATCACGTCGGTCGTGCGCCGGATGCGCGCATGCAGCAAGCTGCGCTGGCGCGCGGGATCGATCTGAGTGCGTGCCGCGCCCGCTTGGTGCAGCCGGAGGATTTCCTGCGGTTCACGCACGTCTTTGCGATGGACGAGGCCAATCTGCTGCACCTGCAGACCCTGCGGCCGCCGTCGGCAACCGTGATGCCGACCTTGTTCCTGCATCCTTTTGAGGACGGCCGGCCGCGTGCGGTTCCGGACCCGTACTACGGGGGTGCCCAAGGGTTCGAGCGCGTACTGGATCTGCTCGAGGAAGGCTGCGACGCGTTGATCGAACGGCTGCGCGGGGCCATGAACCCGGCGTGACCGCGCCACCGGCCGCGCGTCGCGGCCGGTGGCGGATCAAGCTCACAACCGTGTCAGTCGCCGTCGGCGACCCGTTTGAGTTCAGGTGACGGCGGCGGCGCGGCGGGTTCGACCGGTTGCGGTGCAGCCGCTGGGGCCGGAAAGGGCTCGACGGCCATCGTTTGCGCTTGGTCGTCCTGGGCCTCGCCCGGTTGGTCGGCGGTACCTGCGTTCCCAGTACCGCTCGCCTCGCTGCCCGGGCGCCGGCGCCGGCGCCCGCCGCGCCGTCCGCGCCGGCTGCGCGGCGCTTCCTCAGACGCCAGCTCCGGAGCGAGGGCTTCGGTCTGTTCGGCTGGGCCGTGCTCCAGAGCGTCTGTTTCAGATGTCTGATCGACCTCTGCCGGGGCCGGGGGCGCTGCCGCCGGTACGGCATCGGCGCGCGCCGGGCGTCGCGGGCCGCGACCCGCGGCGTCCGCACCGGCTGGTTTCGGCCGTCCCCGCCGGGCGGTTCCAGTGCCAGCGCCGCGCCGGGCCGGCGTCTTCGGCTTTTCACCTGCCGGTGCCTGACCATCTCCCGGTTCCGTGGCGACAGGCGCGGCGTCCACGGCAGGTGCTGGCTCCGGCACGGATGATTTCTGTTCCCCGAACAGCCGGTCCCAGAGTTTTTTCAGCAGACTGCCCGAGCCGGTACGTGGCTTTGCGGGCGGTGCGGGTAGGGGAGGCTTGGCCTTGGCGATCGGCTCCGGCGTGGGGGCGGGCGGCGGCGCCATGCGCACGGCGGGGGCCTGCGCGGCAGGGCGGCCAGCGGCCTTGGGCTCGTACGACGTGGCGGGCGGTTGCGTGATGAGCTTGTAGGTGGCATCCCCATCGCCATTGCCACGCGCTTCGTCCTGGCGGATACGGCTCACCTCGTAGCGTGGGGTTTCCATGTGCGGGTTGGGCACGATCGCGACGCTGATGCCGTGGCGCGATTCGATCGCCGTCAGGGCGGCGCGTTTCTCGTTGAGCAGGAAGGTCGCGACCGTGACCGGCAACTGCGCCATGACGCGCTGGGTGCGGTCCTTCATGGCCTCTTCCTGGATCAGCCGCAGCACCGCCAGCGCCAGCGATTCCACCGAGCGGATGGTGCCGCGGCCTTCGCAACGCGGGCAGGTGATGTGGCTGTGCTCGCCGAGCGAAGGTCGCAGCCGTTGCCGCGAGAGTTCCAGCAGGCCGAAGCGCGAGATGCGGCCGATCTGGATGCGGGCGCGGTCGAGCTGGGTCGCATCGCGCAGGCGGTTCTCCACCTCGCGCTGATTCTTAGCCGGCGTCATGTCGATGAAGTCGATCACCAGCAGACCGCCGAGGTCGCGCAGGCGCAGCTGGCGGGCGATTTCCTCTGCCGCTTCCAGGTTGGTCAGCAGCGCGGTTTCCTCGATGTCCGCACCTTTGGTGGCGCGCGCCGAGTTGATGTCGATGCTGGTCAGCGCCTCGGTGTGGTCGATGACGATCGAACCGCCGGAGGGCAGGCGGACCTCACGGGCGAAGGCCAGTTCGATCTGGCTCTCGATCTGGTAGCGCGTGAACAGCGGAATGGCATCCTGGTAGAGCTTCAGGCGCCCGATGTTGTTCGGCATCACGGCGGCCATGAATTCCCGCGCCTGCTCGTAGACGGCCGGGTCGTCCACCAGGATCTCGTTGATGTCGGCGCGCAGGTAGTCGCGCAGCGCGCGGATGATGATGTTGCTTTCCTGGTAGATCAGGAAGGGCGCCTGACGTTCGCTGGCGGCCTGCTCGATGGCGCGCCAGAGCTGCAGGAGATAGCCCAGGTCCCACTGCAGTTCCTCGGAGGTGCGCCCCATGCCGGCGGTGCGCACGATGATGCCCATGCCCTCTGGGATTTCCAGATTGCGCATGATTTCGCGCATCTCGTCCCGCTCCTCGCCCTCGATGCGTCGCGAGACGCCGCCGGCGCGGGGGTTGTTGGGCATCAGCACCAGATAGCGGCCGGCCAGGCTGATGAAGGTGGTGAGGGCCGCACCCTTGGTGCCGCGCTCCTCTTTCTCGACCTGCACGACGATTTCCTGCCCCTCGCGGAGCAGTTCGGCGATGTTGAGCTTGCCGCCGAGATCGGCGCCCGGCTTGAAGTATTCCCGCGCGACTTCCTTCAGAGGCAGAAAGCCGTTGCGCTCCCCGCCGTATTCGACGAAGCAGGCATCCAGGCTGGGCTCGATGCGGGTGATGCGTCCTTTGTAGATGTTGGCTTTTTTCTGTTCTCGCGACGGCGTCTCAATGTCCAGATCGAACAGTTTTTGTCCTTCAACCAGCGCGACCCGCAGTTCTTCGGCTTGCGTGGCGTTGATCAGCATTCTTTTCATGGATGGGGTTCTCATGGTTCCCCGGCACGCTTCCGTCGAACCGCTGATCCTGCGTCGGGCAAATCCCGGCGACGGCCCGGATGGCGCGGATCCCGGAGCGATCAGCGAATCTCATCATTGGCTTGGCTCCTGGCGGCGAATGGAAAGCTTGGGGGTATGCAAAATAAAGGGTTGATGCGGAGAGGAAGCCGGCCTTGTCGCAGTGCGGCGCAAAGGCAGGTTCCTGCGCGGAAACTTCGGGTCGCGGGATCGATGCTGCGCCTGCGGCGCAGGATCTGGCGGGGCGCGGCGAGCGCGCAGCGGGTCACTGTCGAGGCGGCCATCTTTTGCCGTTGGGATCCCGGGTTCGTTCCTGCCGCAGCATCGGTGGGTCCGACGCACAGGGCCGGCAGGATTGGCTCGAACTATAGCAATCGGTGCGAGGTGCTTCAATGCGCGCGGGCGCGCGCTCCGGTCGCAGAGCAGGACGGAAGGGTTAGCCCCATTGTCGCCCGAGCAGCGTCTCGAGCACGAACTTGCTTCCGAAATAGCCCAAGGTGAGCATGGCGCCGCCGCTCAGTGTCCAGCGCACGGCGATCTTGCCGCGCCAGCCGAAGCGGTGATGCCCCCAGAGCAACAGGCCCAGGATGATCCAAGCCATGATGGAGAGCACCGTCTTGTGGACGAGATGCTGTGCAAAAAGGTTGTCGACGAACACAAAGCCGCTCAGCAGCGCCAGCGACAGCGTGAAGAAGGCCAGTCCGATGAGCTGGAACAGCAGCCGTTCCATGGTTTCCAGCGGCGGAAACACCGCCACGATGCCGCGGCTGCGATGACGGTGCAGCAGCCGGGTCTGGACCATCAGCAGCACGGCCTGCGCCCCGGCGAGGATCACCAGGCCGTAGGCGATGATGGCCGTGAGCACGTGGAGTTCGACCGAGCCGCTCAGACTGGTGCCGACGGCCGGTGTCTGCGGGCGATAGAGCAGCATGGAGAGCGCCAGCAGCGGAAACAGGATCAGTCCCAGATTCTCGAGGGGCGCGCGAGCGGCCGCCAGCAGCAGGAGCAGTGCGAGTTGCCAGCCCATGAGCAGGATGACTTCGGCAAAGCCCAGATGCAGGCTCTCATGCCCCAAGATCGGCGAAATCAGTACGGTGTGGAGCGCGAAGCCCACGGCGCCGAGTCCCAAGGCGCCGGCCTTGCCGACCGGTTGGCCGCGCAGCAGGTCGCGGGCGCGCCGAAGCAGGAGAGCGGCACTGCCGCTGTAGGCCAGGGCAACGGCCCACGCCATCCAATAGCTGTTCATGGTCGGTCGTCGAAGCGGTGGTTCCGGCATCATGGCACAGGCCGCGCGAGCGGCGCCACAGGGCCTTGGGTGACGCTGGTGCGCCTTTCGGGTAACGTAGCCGGCGCCGGCGCGCGATGCGCCCTGACCTTCCTGATGTCGAGTTGAAGCGCCATGTTCGAGAACCTCACCGAACGTCTCAATCGGACCCTGATGCAGTTGCGCGGCCAGGCGCGGCTGACCGAGGAAAACATCCAGCAGGCGTTGCGCGAGGTGCGCGCGGCCCTGCTCGATGCCGACGTCGCCCTGCCCGTGGTCAAGTCGTTCATCGACCAGGTGCGCGAGCGGGCGGTGGGGCGCGAGGTGAGCACCAGCCTGTCGCCGGGTCAGGTGCTGATCAAGGTCGTCAACGAAGAACTGATCCGTGTGCTGGGCGAGCAGACGGCGGAACTGAAATTCAACCACCGCCCGCCGGTCGTCATCCTGCTCGCCGGCCTGCAGGGCGCGGGCAAGACGACCACCGCCGCCAAGCTGGCGCGGCATCTGAAGGAACGGCAGCGCAAGAAATCCCTGCTGGTGAGCTGCGACGTCTACCGCCCGGCGGCCATCGATCAGCTGAGGACGCTGGCCGAGCAGATCGGCGCTGGTTTCTTTCCGAGCAGCCCGGACCAGGACCCGGCCGAAATCGCCAAGGCGGCGCTCTCTCATGCCCGGCTCAAGTTCTTCGATGTCCTCATCGTCGACACCGCCGGGCGCCTGCACATCGATGCCGACATGATGGACGAGGTGCGCCGCATCCACGAGGCGGTTGCGCCGCACGAAACCCTGTTCGTGGTCGACGCCATGACCGGCCAGGACGCGGCCAACACCGCCAAGGCGTTCGACGAGGCGCTGCCGCTGACCGGCGTCATCCTGACCAAGACCGACGGCGACGCCCGCGGCGGCGCCGCGCTGTCCATCCGCCAGATCACCGGCAAGCCGATCAAGCTCATGGGTGCCGGCGAGAAGACCGACGCGCTCGAGCCGTTCCACCCCGAGCGCGTGGCCTCGCGCATCCTCGGCATGGGCGACGTGCTCACCCTGATCGAGGAGATCGAGCGCAACACCGACCGCGCCAAGGCCGACAAGCTCGCGAGCCAGGTCCAGAAGGGTAAGGGCATCACCCTTGAGGACTACCGCGACCAGCTCCAGCAGATGCTGAGCATGGGCGGCGTCAAGAGCATCCTCGAAAAGTTGCCCGGCGCGATGAAGATCCCCGAGGCGGCACGCAATCAGGTCCAGGATCGCGACATCCGGCGCATGGTGGCGCTGATCAATGCCATGACGCCGGGCGAGCGGCGTCATCCGGACATCATCCAGGCTTCCCGCAAGCGGCGCATCGCCGCGGGCTCGGGCCTGCAGGTCCAGGACGTGAACCGCCTGCTCAAGCAGTTCGAGCAGACGCAGAAGATGATGAAGCGCATGACCAAGGGCCCGATGGGCAAGCTGCTCAAAGGTGGCCGCCTGCCGCCTGGCATGGGGCTTTGATTGCGATCGATCGCGCGAGTTGGGTACAATCGCCAATTTGCTGGGGGTCTGCCCGCTGCGCGCGTGCGGCGGCGGCTCTATCCGATCTGGAGGTTCAAGGGTTACATGGTCACCATTCGTCTCGCTCGCGCCGGCGCCAAGAAGCGGCCTTTCTATCACCTGGTCGTCACCGACAGCCGCAATCGTCGTGACGGGCGCTATCTGGAACGCCTCGGCTTCTTTAACCCCATCGCGACCGAGAAGGAAGAAGGCCTGCGCGTCGATCTGGAGCGTGCGCGCCACTGGATCGCGCAGGGCGCGCAGCCGTCCGAGCGCGTCGATCAGCTGCTCCGGCAGGCCGCCAAGATGAGCGAAGCCGCAGCCTGATGACCGCAGACACCGCCACGGCTGGTGCCGGGCGGGTGGTCCTGGGCAGGCTCGGCAGCCCGTTCGGCGTGAAAGGCTGGATCTGGGTCCAGCCCCACACGCGGCCGCCGGACCAGCTCTTCGAGTACCGCCAGTGGGACCTCGAAGGGGCGACGGGTTCAGGCCGGCGCAGCCTCGAGGCGGTGCAGGCGCAGGGCAAGGGCTGGATCGTCCGCCTGTCCGGCATCGCCGATCGCGAGGCGGCCGCGGCGCTGACCGGCGCCTGGATCAGCGTGCCACGCACGGCCCTGCCGCCCGTGGATGAGGATGAAGGGTATTACTGGATCGATCTCGTCGGCCTGCAGGTCGTCGGTATCGACGGATTCGAGTTCGGGCGCGTGGATTCCCTGATGGAAACCGGCGCCAACGATGTGTTGGTGGTGAAGGGCGAGGAAGAACGCCTCATCCCCTTCATCCGGCCCGACGTCGTGCGCCGGGTCGACCTCGCGGCAGGCGTGGTGGAAGTGGACTGGGACCCGGATTTCTGAGCGGGACGCGGGCATGCATCTGACCGTGGTGACGCTGTTTCCGGATCTCGTCGAGGCGCTCTACGCGGGCGGAATCGCGGGGCGAGCGCGGGAACGCGCGCTGATCCGGACCGCGAGCGTCAACCCGCGTGATTTCACGCGCGACGTCCACCGCACGGTCGACGATCGGCCCTACGGCGGCGGCCCGGGCATGGTGATGAAGGTCGAGCCCCTGCTCGCCGCCATCGCAGAGGCCAAGGGCGCATCGCCTGCGGGCACGCCGGTGGTGATGATGAGTCCGCAGGGACAGCCGTTCGATCAGGCGCTGGCTCGGGAGTTCGCCGCGCTGCCGGGGCTGATCCTGGTCGCGGGCCGCTACGAGGGCGTCGATGAGCGCGCGCTCAGCGCCGTCGATTGGGAAGTCTCGATCGGCGATTATGTGCTCAGCGGCGGCGAGCTGGCGGCCATGGTGGTGATGGACGCGGTGATCCGGCTCTTGCCGGGGGCCGTGGGCGATGCAGCGTCGTGCGCCCAGGATTCGTTCTGGGACGGGCTGCTGGATTGTCCGCACTACACGCGGCCCGAGACGCATGCCACGGGCGAGGTGCCCGCGGTGCTGCGCAGCGGCGACCACGAGGCGATACGCCGCTGGCGCCTGCAGCAGTCGCTGGGGCGCACCTGGTTGCGGCGGCCCGGCCTTCTGGCCGGACGCGAACTGACACGGGAGCAGGACCGCCTGCTCCAGGATTTTATCGACAATTTGGGTATCGACGACCCGGCCTGCGGGTAAGGACAACATCATGAGCACGTTGATTGCAGAACTGGAAGCCGCGCAAATGCGCACCGACCTCCCCGCATTCGCCCCCGGCGACACCGTCGTGGTGCAGGTGAAGGTGAAGGAAGGCAACCGCGAACGCCTGCAGGCCTTCGAAGGCATCGTCATCGCCAAGAGCAACCGCGGCCTGAATTCCTCCTTCACCGTGCGCAAGGTCGCCCACGGCGAAGGCGTGGAACGCGTCTTCCAGAGCCACAGCCCCGCCATCGACAGCGTCACGGTCAAGCGCCGTGGCGACGTGCGCCGCGCCAAGCTCTATTACCTGCGCGACCTGCGCGGCAAGGCCGCCCGCATCAAGGAAAAGCTGGCCCCCAAGGCCCGCTGATCCGCTGCAGCGCCCGGCGCGTCCAGCAAAGCCCCTGATCCGTGTAGCGCGGGTCGGGGGCTTTTGCTTTGGGCGGGGTTCCCGGCTCGGATCTAGGCGCGGGATTTGCGACTTTGTGGCGAACTGAGGTGTGGCGGGCCAGTCCTGCAGCAAATGGCGGGATCGGGTCCCGATGCTCTCCTTTCAAACATGCTCAAGCGCTAGCTTGATCGTGACGAAATCGACTGTGCGCGGGATCTTGGCTTTCGCCCGGTCTTGACGGCCCGCCTTAAGGGAACCATAGTGGTTCCTATTCGGTTGTGGAGGAAGATTTCATGAGCATGACGATCACACTGAAAAATATCCCCGACGAGATCTACTGCAGCCTGAAGGCAGCCGCTGAGGCGCATCATCGCAGCCTTAACAGCGAGGCCATCGCGTGCCTGGAGCGTGTGCTGATGCCGACCCGGATCAGCAACGAAACCCATCTCGCCCTAGCGGCCCAAATGCGCGACGAGCTCAAGGGCAACACATTCAACGTGAACGAAATCGAGGCCGCCATCGATGAAGGCCGGCCGTGATCGTCGTTGATACAAATGTGCTGGCCTATCTTTATCTCCCCACTGACATGACGCCGCAGGCGGTCAGACTGCGAGAGGTGCACACGCACTGGATCGCGCCTCGTCTGTGGAGAAGCGAACTTCGCAGCGTGCTGGCTCTCCATCTGCGCAAGGGATTGCTTCAGTTTGAGCAGGCATTGCGGCTTCAGGCCCGCGCCGAAGCCCTCATGGCGGATTGCGAATTTGAAATCCCATCGCAGGACATTCTCCGGCTTGTGCAGGAAAGTCCATGCTCTGCATACGATTGCGAATTCGTTGCCTTGGCAAAACGATTCAACACCAAACTGGTTACCTCAGACCAGAAGGTGATCCGCGCCTTCCCCGAAATTGCCATCTCGCTGGTGGAAGCCGGCGCTTGATGGCAGCCACCTAAGGAGGTGGTCAAGCATGATGGCTAGACGACTGTCCTTCTTGAATGGCCCATCGGTTTCTGCGCAGGTCAGGCCGCTCAAGCATGAGCTTCGGCGGGGGTCTTCATGCCGAGCGCCTGGTGCGGTCGGCGGTGGTTGTAGAACTGGATCCAGTCACCGATCACGCGCATGGCATGGCGCTG
>DAOKZK010000050.1:0-18674 GCA_035325645.1 Candidatus Macondimonas sp.
GCATACAACGGCTTGTCAGATGGTGCAATGGCCGCTACAATCCGCCTCCTTCAGGACAGGCGCGTAGCTCAGTTGGTTAGAGCACCACCTTGACATGGTGGGGGTCGTTGGTTCGAGTCCAATCGCGCCTACCATTTTTGGAATGACCTCATCAATCCGCACATGTGGCCCTTCGTATCGGTCACCACTGCGTACAGGCGGCACATGCCCACGATCACCCTTCCCGACGGCAGCCAGCGCCACTACGACGCACCGCCCTCGCTCTCCCGAATCGCCGCCGACATCGGTCCGGGCTTGGCCAAGGCGGCTGTCGCCGGTCGCATCGACGGGCGCGAAGTCGATCTGTGCGTGACCGTCGACCATGACGCCCGGGTCGAGATCATCACCGACAAGGATCCGGCTGGGATCGATGTGGTGCGCCATTCCTGCGCCCACCTGCTCGGTCAGGCGGTGAAGCAGCTCTATCCAGAGGCCAAGATGGCGATCGGGCCGGTTGTCGAGGACGGGTTCTACTACGACATCGACTATGTGCGACCTTTCACGCCCGAGGACCTGCAGCGCATCGAGGCGCGCATGCTGGAGCTTGCGGCGCACCGCTATGACGTGATCCGCAAACCGGTGCCGCGTGATGAAGCGATCCGGGTGTTCGAAGAGCGGGGTGAGCCTTACAAAGTCGAGATCCTCGAAGCGATTCCTGCCAATGAGCAGGTTGCGCTGTATCTCCACGAAGAATACATCGACATGTGTCGCGGGCCGCATGTGCCCAATATCGGCTTTCTGCGCGCCTTCAAGCTGACCAAGCTGGCTGGCGCCTATTGGCGCGGCGATGCGAGCAATCGTCAGTTGCAGCGCATCTACGGCACGTCCTGGCCGGACCGAAAATCGCTGGAGCTTTACCTGAAACGCCTCGAGGAGGCCGAAAAGCGCGATCATCGCCGCATCGGCAAGGCGCTGGATCTGTTCCATCTTCAGGAAGAAGCGCCCGGGATGGTGTTCTGGCACGACAAGGGCTGGCGCATCTATACCCTGATTCAGGACTACATCCGCGAACTGTTGCGTCGCAACGGCTATCAGGAAGTCAATACCCCCCAGGTCGTGGACCGCAGCCTTTGGGAGCGCTCCGGACATTGGGAAAAATTCAAGGACGCGATGTTCACCACACTCTCAGAGGAGCGTGAATTCGCCGTCAAGCCGATGAACTGCCCCTGCCACGTGCAGATCTTCAACCATGGTCTGCGCAGCTACCGGGAACTGCCGCTGCGGATGGCGGAATTCGGCTCCTGTCACCGCAACGAACCTTCGGGCGCACTGCACGGACTGATGCGTGTGCGTCATTTCGTGCAGGACGACGCGCACATCTTCTGCACCGAGGAGCAGATCCAGGACGAAGTGGCCGCCTTCATCGATCTGGTGTTCCAGGTCTATGGCGCTTTCGGTTTCGAGGACATCAGCATCGCGCTGTCCACCCGGCCCGAGGCGCGCGTCGGCAGTGATGCGCAGTGGGATCGCGCCGAGACGGCCTTGGCCAATGCCTTGTCGGCCAAGGGTCTCGATTATCGGCTGCAGCCTGGAGAAGGCGCGTTCTACGGGCCCAAGATCGAGTTTGCCCTCAAGGACTGTCTCGGGCGGGTCTGGCAGCTGGGCACCATCCAGCTCGACTTTTCGATGCCGGAGCGTCTCGGCGCCGAGTATGTTGCGGAGGATAACACCCGCCGCGTCCCGGTCATGCTGCATCGCGCCATCCTGGGTTCGCTCGAGCGCTTCATCGGCATTCTGATCGAGCATCACGCGGGCGTGCTGCCGGTTTGGCTTGCGCCGGTGCAGGCGGTGGTCATGAATATCACCGATCGCACGCAGGACTATGCCGCCAAGATCGCGCAAAGCCTGTCAAATCAGGGCGTTCGCGCCATGGCTGACTTGAGGAATGAGAAGATAGGCTTTAAAATCCGCGAACACACGCTCCAAAAGGTCCCTTTTCTGCTCGTGGCGGGCGATCGGGAAATGGAGTCCGGGACCGTGGCCGTACGGAACTTGGCGGGCGAAGACTTGGGGGCGATGACGCTTGCCGAGTTCTCGGGCCGTGTTCCGCTGAGCCCGGCGGTGTCTGCGTGAAACTGGAGGACTGAGAGATCGCTGCGGAAAAATTAGCTCGGCGCAATGATGAGATTTCAGCGCCGCGGGTTCGCGTCATCAACGACGCCGGGGAACAAATCGGGATCCTGTATCGTCGCGAAGCCATCCAGCTTGCTCAGGAAAGTGGCCTGGATCTGGTCGAGGTCTCGCCGAATGCCGAGCCGCCCGTCTGCCGGATCATGGATTACGGCAAGTTCGCTTTCGAAAAAAACAAATCTCAACAGGCGGCCAAGCGCAAGCAGAAGCTGACCCAGATCAAGGAAATCAAATTCCGTCCGGGAACGGACGACGGGGACTATCAGGTCAAGCTGCGCAACCTGATCCGGTTCCTGAATGATGGCGATAAAGCCAAAGTGACCCTGCGTTTTCGGGGTCGGGAAATGCAGCATCAGGACTTGGGTCGCGAATTGCTCGACCGCCTCCGCACCGATCTGGCCGAATACGCCGTGGTGGAACAGGATGCACGACTCGAAGGTCGTCTCATGGTGATGATGCTGGCCCCGAAGAAGAAGTAACGCAGACAGCGCATCAGCGCATCACCAATCGCGGAGTGATTATGCCCAAGCTCAAGACCAACCGCGGCGCGGCCAAGCGATTTGCCCGCACCGGCGGCGGAGGCTTCAAACGAGGCCACGCCTACAAGAATCACATCCTCACCAAGAAATCGCGCAAGCGCAAACGCGATCTGCGTCCCCACGTCCAGGTGGCGGCGCAGGATGTCAATGCGCTGAATCGCTTGCTGCCTTATCTTTGATCGGAGGATCGTGAAATGCCGAGAGTCAAACGGGGCGTCACGGCCAGCGCCCGGCACCGCAAGGTGCTCGACAAGGCCAAGGGTTATTATGGCGCGCGCAGTCGCGTCTACCGGGTGGCCAAGCAGGCCGTCATCAAGGCCGGTCAGTATGCCTATCGCGACCGGCGGGTGCGCAAGCGTGATTTTCGCGGTCTGTGGATCGTGCGCATCAATGCCGCGGCTCGTGAATGTGGGCTGTCCTACAGCCGCATGATTCATGGCCTGCATACGGCCGGGATCGAAGTCGACCGCAAGGTGCTCGCCGATCTGGCGGTGAACGACAAGCCCGGCTTTGCGAGGCTGGCGGAACAAGCCAAGGCCAGTCTGGCGGCCTGACTGTCCTGCCGGGGCGTATAACCCTGCAGGCGACCGAAGGAGGGGGAAAGCGGCCAGGGCTTTCCCCCTCGTCGTTCCTGTGCGCGGCAAAGGCCGGATGAGGTGGTTGTGGGCGAACTGAACGCCTTTGTGGAATCGGCACTGACTGATCTGCAGTCTGCGCAGGACCTTGCCGAACTCGAGCAGATCCGGGTGCGCCTCCTCGGGCGCAAGGGCGAGTTGACGGCTCAACTCAGGTTGCTGGGAGATTTGCCTGCCGAGCAGCGTGCCGCTGCCGGGCAAGAGATCAACGCCGCCAAGGACCGCTTTCAGGAAGCCTATCGGCTGCGCCGGGAGTCGCTGGAGCGCGACGAACTGCTGCGCCGCTTGGCGGCCGAGCGCATTGATGTCAGCCTTCCGGGAGTCGGCATGCCGCGGGGCAGCCTGCATCCGGTGACCCGGACCCTGGAGCGGATCGCGTCCCTGTTCGGATCGATGGGCTTTGCCGTGGCCGAGGGCCCGGAGATCGAGACCGACCACTACAATTTCACGGCGCTCAACATTCCGGAGCAGCACCCGGCTCGCGCGATGCACGACACCTTCTATGTCGACGGGGGAATGCTGCTGCGGACCCACACCTCCCCGGTGCAAATCCGCGCCATGGAGCGTCAGGCGCCCCCCCTGCGTCTGATTGCACCGGGCCGCGTCTACCGTTGCGATTCGGACCTCACCCATACGCCGATGTTCCATCAGGTCGAAGGGCTGGTGGTGCATGAAGACGCAAGTTTCAATGAGTTGTACGGCGTTCTTCGGGACTTTCTTCAGGCGTTTTTCGAGCGGTCGCTGCCGGTCCGGTTCCGGCCTTCCTATTTCCCGTTTACGGAGCCATCCGCGGAAGTCGACATCGCCTGTGTGATGTGTGACGGCCGAGGTTGCCGGGTTTGCAAGCAGACAGGATGGCTGGAGGTGTTGGGCTGCGGCATGGTGCACCCTGCCGTGTTCGGCCATGTCGGGATCGACGCGGAGCACTATGCGGGCTACGCCTTCGGGATGGGCGTGGAGCGCTTGGCGATGCTTCGTTATGGCATCAATGATCTGCGACTGTTTTTCGAGAACGATCTGAGATTCTTGCGGCAGTTTTCATGATTCCAGTCGAGTTTTGCGGGCAGGTGATCGATGCGTTTGGCAGATGACTGGTTGAAAGAATGGATCCGGCCCGTGCCTCCGGTTGCCGAATTGGCCCACAGGCTCACCATGGGCGGACTGGAGGTCGACGGCATCGAGCCTGCGGCTCCTGCATTCCAGGGCGTGGTCGTGGGCCGCATCGTCGGTATCGCTCCGCATCCTCAGGCCGATCGCCTGCGGGTCTGCGAGGTTGATGCGGGCGCCGCGGAACGTCTGCAGATCGTCTGCGGCGCCGCCAACGCCGCAGTTGGACTGCGTGTTCCGCTGGCGCAGGTCGGCGCAAAGCTGCCGGATGGACTCGAGATCAAGCCTGCGCGGCTACGGGGGGTGGCGTCTTTCGGAATGCTGTGTTCCGCCAAGGAACTGGGTCTTGCCGAAACGTCCGAGGGGTTGCTGGAGTTGCCGGACGATGCGCCTGTCGGTCAGGATGTCCGAATTTGCCTGTCGCTCGATGGCCATGTACTGGAGGTCGATCTGACGCCCAACCGGGGCGATTGCCTCAGTGTTCGCGGCATTGCCCGCGAAGTGGCGGCGTTGACGGGCGCCGAGCTGACGAAGCCATCCTGGGACGCTGTTCCCGCCGCCGCCTCGACAACGCTGGACGTCGCCGTGCGCGAGACTGAAGCGTGCCCAGTGTATCTCGGCCGTGTGATCGAGGGCTTCGACGCCGGGGCCAGGACGCCGATGTGGATGCGCGAGCGCCTGCGTCGCGCCGGTCTGCGCAGCCTCGGGCCCGTTGTCGATGTCACCAACTATGTGCTGCTGGAACTGGGGCAACCGCTGCACGCCTTCGATCTCGATCGCATCGGCGGGGGGCTTGCGGTGCGCTGGGCACAGCGCGGCGAGCGGTTGACCCTGTTGACCGGGCAGGACATCGCCTTGAACGCGGATGAACTGGTGATCGCGGACGAGCAGGGCCCTGTGGCGCTGGCCGGGATCATGGGCGGTCGGCGCAGCGCGGTGGACGCGGCCACACGGCGGGTATTTCTGGAGTGTGCGTTTTTCGCGCCGCATGTCATCGCTGGGCGCGCTCGGCGGCATGGCATGCAGACCGATGCAGCCCAACGCTACGAGCGGGGTGTTGATCCGACCCAGCAGCGCGAGGCGCTGGAGCGGGCGACGGCGCTGCTGTTGCAGATCGCGGGCGGTGTCGCCGGCCCTGTGGTAAGTGCTGCGGAGTCCGCTTTCGAGGCGCCGGAGATTGTCTTGCGCCATGCACGGCTGGTCCGGGTGTTGGGGGGTGATTTTCCTGCCCAAGAGGCCGAGTCCTTGCTCACGCGACTGCACACGAAATGGAAGCGCACGGAGGAGGGCTGGGTCGTTCGACCCCCCGCCCACCGATTCGACCTCAGGATAGAAGCGGATCTGATCGAAGACTTGATCCGGCTGCGCGGATACGAGGCGCTGGAGGCGCGTCGACCTGTCATGGCGCTCCGGCCGGTGGTTGCGCCGGAGACGGCGATCTCGCCAGCCAGGGTCGCGGGGCTGCTGGTCGAGCGCGGCTATCACGAAACGATCACCTACAGTTTCGTCGACCCGGCGCTGCAGGCGCCTTTTCTTGCCGAGGCGGTACCGGTCGATCTCATCAATCCGATCGCCAGCGATCTTTCACAAATGCGCACCAGTCTGTGGCCTGGCCTGATCCGGGCGCTGCAGGCCAATCTGAAACGCCAGGCGGAGCGGGTGCGCCTGTTCGAGATCGGCGCCGTGTTTGCGCGGGACTTGACCGGTATCCGTCAGCAGAATCGGCTCGCTGGGCTGATTCACGGGCCGTCTCTGCCCGAGCAGTGGCGAGGGGGCAGGTCCGATGCCTCTGCGGATTTCTTTGAGGTCAAGGGCGATCTGGAAGCACTGGCCGTCATGATGCAGCTGCCGCCGCTGCAAGCACTGACAGGGACGCATCCCGCGCTGCATCCGGGCAAGACTGCGCGGCTCACGCTGGCCGGCTCGCCGATCGGCTGGCTGGGCGAATTGCACCCCGGCATCGGGGCGAGACTCGATTTGCCCCAAGGGGTGATCGTGTTCGAATGGGACATGGATGCCACACCGGTACCCACTCTGCCGCGATTCTCTCCGCTGTCGCGCTTTCCATCCGTGCGGCGGGATCTGGCGGTGGTTGTTCCCGAAGCGACGCCGGTCGGCGACCTTGCGAAACTCATACGAGCGGTGGGTGGCGCGCGGCTCAAAGACTGCCTGGTATTCGACGTCTACCGCGGGCCAGGCGTTGAGCAGGACCGCAAGAGCGTCGCATTTGGCTTGATTTTTCAAGATGATGATTGCACTCTGGAAGACAAGGTCGTGGATGAGGCGGTCGACACGATCATCCGGCACCTTGCCGATCGTGCGGGCGCAAGGGTCAGGGAGTAAGGGCTATGGCATTGACGAAAGCGGCGATGGCAGAACGGCTGTTCGGCGATCTGGGTCTCAACAAACGGGAGGCGAAGGACTTGGTCGACCTGTTCTTCGAGACGATCCGTCACGCACTCGAGCAAGGAGAGCAAGTCAAGCTGTCCGGATTTGGAAATTTCGAGCTTCGCGACAAGGGGGAGCGTCCGGGGCGCAACCCCAAGACGGGCGAAGAAATCCCGATTTCGGCGCGTCGGGTGGTCACGTTCCGGCCCGGTCAGAACCTCCGCGCACGGGTGCATGCGTATGCTGGAAATCGGCAATAACGACGAACTGCCTCCCATTCCCGCGAAGCGTTACTTCACCATTGGTGAGGTGAGCGAGCTGTGTGCGGTCAAGCCTCACGTCCTGCGCTATTGGGAGCAGGAGTTCGAGGCTCTCAGCCCTTCGAAGAGGCGAGGCAATCGTCGCTATTACCAACGGGCGGATGTGTTGTTGATCCGACAGATTCGCGACCTGCTCTATCATCAGGGCTTCACGATCAACGGAGCCCGCCAGAAGCTCGCGGCGCCCACGACCAGGCCTGAGGCCGTTCAGTCGGTGGAAGTCATTCGCCAGCTGCGCCGCGAGGTCGAAGAAGTCCTGCGCTTCATGCGCACCGGTTGATACACCCATGCCTTCCCAACCGGCCCCATGGCGGGTATCATTGCCGCCTCGCCGGGGTTGAGGGCGCGTAAGCGGCTTCTTCACGCGCGAGCAGTCGGGGCGTAGCGCAGTTTGGTAGCGCACCAGCATGGGGTGCTGGGGGTCGCAGGTTCAAATCCTGCCGCCCCGACCAATTTCCCCAGTCAAGGCCAGAGTCGGGCTGATACGTCTCCACCATCCTCTACCTGTCATCTCCCTGAAACGCTATGATCGGCCGCTTTCCGGGCGACCGTTCGACCCGGTTGTGTTTTCGGCCGAATCGCAGAGGTTGTTGGCATGGATCAGGACATCACGCAGGCGCCCGATTGGTTCCTCCGGGCGTTGGAGACACCATATCGCGAAAAGCAGATCGAGGTGGAGGGCTGTCCCATCCATTATCTCGCCTGGGGGGATGCCGGCAAGCCTGGTCTGCTTCTCGTCCACGGCGGCGGTGCCCACGCCCACTGGTGGGATTTCATTGCGCCGTTCTTCGTCGACCGCTACTCGGTGTGCGCCATCGACCTGAGCGGTATGGGCGACAGCGGCCACCGCGAGCAGTATTCCGGCGATCTGTTTGCCAAGGAACTGATCAGTGTGTGCGAGGACGCGGGCTTCGGCGCCAACACGGTCATCGCAGGACACAGTTTCGGCGGCTTGGCCACGCTGAAGGCCGGGCTGAACTATGCGGATCGCTTGTCTGGAATCGTGATCTGCGACTCTGCCATCTTTCCGCCCGGTTTCAGTCCCGGAAACGATCTTCGGGCCTCGCCGTTCAAGGAAAAGAAAACCGTCTATCCAGACTTCGAAACCGCCGTATCGCGGTTCAAGCTGGTCCCGCCCCAACCGTGCGAGAATCGCTATATCCTCGATTACATCGCGCGCCATTCGCTCATGCCGGTCGAGGGCGGATGGACGTGGAAGTTCGACATGCGCTTCCTGCAGAAAACCATCTACGACAATCTGGCGCATGAAATCAGGAATCTGACCGTGCCGGCCGCCATGGTCTATGGCGAGAAAAGCGTGCTGTTCGGCAAGTTCATGCTGGAAAACACCCGCAAGTGGTATGCCGATACCGTTCCCTTCGTCTGTCTGCCAAAGGCACGTCATCATCTGTTCCTCGACGAACCGCTCGCTTTCGTCGAGGCACTGTCTGGAATCGTAGACCCCTGGACCGGCGTCCGGACGGCCTCCGCCTAGCGACGAAGGTCACGCCTCGGCGTTCTGTTTCATGGTTCGGCCACTGCGCTCGTCTACGGGAGCCTGCGGCGCGGGGCGGGCAGCGAGAGATGGCCTCCGCCCGGTTCGTTGCGTGACTGAAGCTCGCCACACGATTCGATATGAGGCCGTGCGGGCAGCGCCCCGTGGCGTGGTCGTCGAGCCAGCAGCGGACTTTGGGGGAGTGTTACGTAGCGTCACCGCTGCTGCTGCGCCGCGTGGACCGATTCGAACAGATACCCCATGCTTACCGGCGCCGCCTGGTGCGTACGCCGATCGGATGGGCC
Source organism: Candidatus Macondimonas sp. (assembly GCA_035325645.1). GTDB lineage: Bacteria > Pseudomonadota > Gammaproteobacteria > UBA5335 > UBA5335 > Macondimonas. The sequence continues at coordinate 8,959 of DAOKZK010000050.1, forward strand.
TGGATGTATCGGGGTGATGGTGCGCATGGCATGCGGCGCGGCAGCCTGGTGAGGCAAGGGGATTGGATGAAGCGACCCAAGGGCTTGATCGGAGGGCGGGCAGGCCGTCGTCAGGCCGCCTGTAGCGGAACACCAGATGTTAGCGGGTGAAGCGATGGCAGCTGTGCCGGATGTATCCGATGCGCTCCGTGTGGATCTGTGCGCCATGATTCTGGCCGTGACAGAGGGGACGCCTCGCATCCTGACCATCCGCTCGCCCCTGGATGCCGCGGCGGACCAGCGCGATGCGCTGCCGTGGGGTCCGCTGGATCCGCGCACCGACCGAACCTTGGAGCGGACTCTGCGCAGTTGGGTGGCCCGCCAGTCCCGGCTGTCCCTCGGGTATGTCGAACAGCTCTATACCTTCGATGAAGGGCGCGCCGGCGAAGGGCTACGCAGGATCAGCGTGACCTATTTGGCGCTGGTTCAGGAACAGACGGTTTCCCAAGCCGGTGCCGGGTGGTGCGACGTCTACGCCTTCTTTCCCTGGGAGGACTGGCGCGAGGGACGACCACCCGTCATCGACGAGGCCATCATTCCGGCGTTGAATGCATGGCTGGCTCGATTGCCCGACTCGGAGCAAGCGGAGCGGGAGCGTGAGCGGATGGAAATCTACTTTGGTGTCAACGGCGTGCCCTGGGTTCCGGAGCGGGTGCTGGAGCGTTATGAACTGCTTTATCAGGCAGGCCTGATACCGGAAGCGGGCGCCAAGTCGCATCCGGCTTTTGGCCGATCCATGGCGCTCAACCACCGGCGTGTGGTCGCCACGGCGCTGAGCCGTCTGCGTGGCAAGATCAAGTACCGGCCGGTTGTCTTCGAGCTCTTGCCCCCTCGATTCACGCTCTGGCAATTGCAGCAAGTGGCCGAGGCCTTGGCTGGCATGAGCCTGCACAAGCAGAATTTCCGGCGGCTGGTGGAGCAGGGTGGTCTCGTTGCCAGTACCGGGGAGTTTGCCTACGACACCGGCGGTCGGCCGGCGCAGCTCTTTCGCTTCCGCCGCAGGGTCTTGCGTGAACGCCCGGCGCCGGGAGTGGGATTGCCGAGCGGGGTTCCGTGACAGTTGACACCCTTTATGCTCAACCCTAGTATAAGTGGCCATTGACACGTCACTTGAAAGCAGGGACTGCTTTCGGCGAGGGATTCCATGAAGCAGCATACCGGCGCACCCAAGCCTCATCCGGCGGCACTCGAAAAGTCAGGGCTCGATGCCCTGGAGCCCATTTATGCGCGCATGCGCCATATCGTTCCCGCGGTCGAATGGGCTGTGCATGCGCCTTATGTCGCTGCCATCAATGAGCTCAAGCGCGAGCGCAACGCCGTCGTTCTGGCGCACAACTATCAGACGCCCGAGATTTTCTATGGCATCGCTGACTATACCGGCGATTCCTTGGGCTTGGCGCAACAGGCCGCGGCCACGGACGCCGAGGTGATCGTCCAGTGCGGCGTGCACTTCATGGCGGAAACCTCGAAGGTGCTCAGTCCGCACAAGACGGTGCTGATCCCGGACACCGAAGCGGGATGCTCTCTCGCCGATGCGATCACGCCCGCGGACATTGCCCTGCTGCGGCAGCGATATCCCGGTGTGCCGGTGGTCACCTACGTCAATACCTCGGCCGCGGTCAAGGCGGCCTCCGACATCTGCTGTACCTCGGCCAATGCGCTGGAGGTGGTGGAATCGCTCGGGACCGACCGGGTGATCTTCCTGCCGGATCAGTATCTGGGTCGATGGGTCGCCTCCAAGACCGAGGTGGAGATCATCCTGTGGCAGGGCGCCTGCGAGGTCCATGAGCGGTTCACGGGGGGGCAGTTGCGTGAGTACCGCCAGCGCCACCCGGGGATCCACATCATCGCGCATCCGGAATGTCCGCCGGACGTGCTCGAAGAAGCCGATTACGTCGGCTCCACCACGGGCATGGTGCGTCACATCGAGGAGTCTGGCGCTTCGCGCGTCGTCATGGTCACCGAGTGTTCCATGAGTGACAACGTCGCGGTTCAGTTCCCCAAGGTGGAGTTCATCCGTCCTTGCAACCTGTGTCCGCACATGAAGCGCATCACGCTGCCCAAGGTCCTCCATGCGCTGCAGACCTTGTCTCCGGCGGTCGAGGTGGATCCAGAAGTCGCCGCAGGCGCGCGCCGCGCTGTCGAACGCATGCTCGCTGTCGGGCGCGGCCAGGAGGGTGTTCCCGCAGCGCTCCCGCGGCGGGTGGCTGCGGGGCGGTGAGCGAGGCCGGTCATTTTTGCAGGCATTTCGCCACCTGAGTGCGGTTGACAATCATTCTTATTCGCGGCATATTGGCGTCATCTCCGCTGGGATCAGTAACGATCTGAGATGCTGCCATGTACGTTTGCCTGTGCCGTTCGGTCACCGACCGGGATGTGAATCGTGCGATTGCCCAAGGGCATCAGAGTCTGCCGGCACTGCAGGCCACCTTAGGGGTTGCGACCGGTTGCGGCCGGTGTCGCAATCATGTCTGCCGCATGCTGCAGGATGAAACGACCGGGTCCTCTCTTGCCGCCTCCGCAGCATCTCTGGGCGCCTCTGGGGCGGGGCTGATAGCCGGCTGAGCCTATCGATGGCCACCTGCTTCGATTAAGATCGTCCCATTGATCCCATCGGAGCGCGTCATGAAAGGTCATCCACAAGCCATCGACTGGCTCAATCGCATCCTCGAAAACGAACTGACCGCAATCAACCAGTACTTTCTTCATGCCCGCATGTGCAAGAACTGGGGTTATGAAAGTCTCGGCAAGAAGATTTATTCCGAGTCCATCGACGAAATGAAGCACGCTGACGTGCTCATCGAGCGGATTCTGTTTCTGGAAGGCTTGCCCAACCTGCAGTCCCTGGGCAAGCTCATGATCGGCGAATCGGTGCGTGAAGTGCTGCGTTGCGATCTGGAATTGGAGCGGATCGCGCATCCGGCGCTCAAGGAAGCTATCGCGTTCATGGAATCCGTCGGCGATTACATCAGCCGGGAAGTCCTGGAGGACATTCTCGAGAGCGAGGAAGAACACATCGACTGGCTGGAAACGCAATTGCGCCTGATGGATGAACTGGGCGAGCCGAACTTCCTCCAATCCGCGCTTTGATGAGATGTAGATCGATAGGGCCTCGGCCCAAGCAGATCGTTGTCTGACTGAAGGGGAATGAAGATGACCTCGAGAATGCTTAGAACGATGGCCGTAGGGCTCTTGGTGCCCTTTTCGACCGTGACGCTGGCGATGCCCGCTGTGCAGGCGACGGCCGTGATCAGTACGGACGAGGCCATTGCACAGACCCGCGCCGCTGCGTCGTCAGGCGAACGGGAACGTGTACAGGCGTTTCTGGCGCGTGAGGACGTGGCACAACAGTTGGCACGATTGGGAGTCGACGCTGCTGCGGCGCAGGCGCGCGTGGATGCGCTGACCGATGCGGAGGTGGCGCAGCTCGACCAACAGATCGAACAGCTTCCGGCCGGTGGCAGTTCGGTCATCGGAGCCTTGGTGTTCATCTTCGTGCTGTTGCTCATCACCGATATCCTGGGATTCACGAAGGTGTTCCCGTTCACGCGCTCCATGCGCTGAGGCATGCGGACCGACCCCGGCGCGGCAGCCGTCAAAGTCGGGCTCACCACCGGGGAGCAGGGCGCTGGCTTTGGGTCGAGATGACATCATTCCGATGAGCTACCCCCGCTTCGGGCCATACGAGTTGCGAGAAAGACCTTCGATAGCCAAGCGGAAGGTCCACCTCGACCATGAACTCTGGCCGCCGCCGGGATCAGTGTCTTCATTAGGGTTCGACCGGGGAGCGCGATGGCGTCGATACGGCTGAAAGCCATGTGGCTTTGGCTGGAATCTTCTTCCGGCGCCCGCCCTGACCATGATTGCGGAATCCTTGCCTGCCGGGTGGATGCAGGGCGCACGAGGTCTCGCTGCGCGAGGCTGGAGCGCGGTCCATCGTCTGCACAGTCCTGGCGCTTTTCTTCTGCGCCGGCTTCTGGTGCTCGCTCGAAGAGGCATCTGGACGAGCGGTCGCGGACTGGAAAGCCATCGGAGTCCCAGCAAGCTGCCGCACTGAGCTCCCGCGGTCGACCGTCGTTCTGTCGGGCCGAGGTTACCCATGGCTGGGGCCGAGTGGAGGGTATCGCCCGTGCTTCGCGGAATGGTCAGTATGCGCTGCCGGCGCATGAGATGCCCTAACCCGAGTGAGGTTCGTCATGCGGAAACGCATCGGTGGGAAAGCGGTGTTGCGTGCCGTTCTGGCCGCGCTCGCCCTGCTCGGCGGCTGCAGCGCCTTTCCCACGGCACCAGGCACGGACACCGCCGATGTAGCGACGCACGAGCTCAGCGATGTTCCCTTTTTTCCGCAAGACGCCTATCAGTGCGGGCCCGCGGCTCTTGCCTCGGTCCTGACTTACAGCGGGATCGCGCGCTCACCCGAGGACCTGGTTGACACCGTCTATGTGCCGGCCCGGCAAGGCAGTCTCCAAGCAGAAATGATCGCTGCGGCCCGCTCGCACGGTCGCATGGTCTATCCCGTGCAGACGCCCGAGGAAATCCAGGCCCAGTTGCTCAGCGGCTTGCCCGTGCTGGTTTTCCAGAATCTCGGACTGCCGCGACATCCTCGTTGGCACTATGCGGTCGTGATCAGATGGAAGCCTGGGCGAGAAGTGATCCTGCGCTCGGGGACGACACGCCGTGTTGCGCTCAAGGAAGCCACGTTTCTGCGCACCTGGCAGTGGGGCGGAGCGTGGGCTCAAGTGATTCTTCCTCCCGACCGGCTGCCCGCGTCGGCGGAACCCCGCCGCTATCTGTCTTCCGCCCTGGATCTGGAATCGGTCGGCCAGCCGGCCGCGGCCCTCAGCGCCTATCGGGCGGCGGCGCAACGCTGGCCTGATCACGACCTTGCATGGCTGGCTTGGTCGAATGTGGCCCTGCAGGCACAGGGCCCGACCGCTGCGCGCGAGGCGCTGGATGTGATCGATCAAGGGCTCAGCCACAATCCGAACAGTGAGGTGCTCCAGCTCAACAAGGCGGGAATCCTGCTGACCCTCGGGAAACGGGAGGAGGCGCAGCTCGCGGCGCGGGACATTGCGTCGCGGGAAGGGCCGTGGCAGCAGCGAGCAGAGAGCTTGCTGCACCGTATCGAAGCAGGTGAGTGAGTGACGGTATCGCGCCCTGATCCGGGCCACCGGCTCGCCCACCGCGCATTGCGGCGCGAAGGACAGGCGCATCTCTTGCTTGCCGTGAAAAAAAATGGGCCATCCATGGCCCATTCATCCACCGCTGCCTTCCGGGGCGTGTTCAGCCGGTTGCGAGGGAGGTGCGACGGAGCTCCGGGATGTCGCTGAGCGCGTTTTCCGATCGAGCGATTTCCCGTTCCGCAGGGGATGCCTGCTTGGCATCCCATTCCAGCAGCAGTGGGGTGATCACGCGCCGCCACAGCGGCGGGCACAGTGCAGCGATGAAGGTTCCGGCGTAGCCGTGGGGCATTTCCGGCGCGTCCGGGTAGGGCTTGAGCACCCAGAAGGGCAGGTCGCCTTGCTCATGGTGCGCCGAATGCCGGGTCAATGAGTAGAGCACGAAGCTCGACATGCGCTTGTTGGTGTTCCAGGAGTGCCGCGGCTGCACCGGCTCGCCGGGCACTCGCACCAGTCCGAAGTGTTCCATGTAATTGGCCACTTCCAGCGTGAGCTTGCCGATCAATGCGGTGACAAGGAACGCACCGACGCCGAGCCAGCCCGCCGACGCAAAGAAGACGCCGGCCAGTGCGAACACCATGGCGTAGCCGCGCAGCATCGAGTTTTCGATGGACAGCACGGGCTTGCCGATCTTGCGCAAGCGGTCGATTTCGAAACGCCAGGCGGCCAGATGCTCATGCCAGATGGCACCGGGGACCCACAGCCAGAAGTTGGTGTCCTTGCGCCGGGCCGTGGCCGGATCGCCGATGGTGGCGACGCGGGCGTGATGGTTGTAGACATGCTCCGTGGCGAAGTCAGGGTTGGCGCTGAAAGCCAGCATCCAGCGGCCCAGAATCATGTCGCGCCGGCTCCAGGTCCGGTGCGTGAGTTCATGACCCACATTGGTGCCAGCGGCCGCAATCAAGACCCCCAAAACGACCATGGTGCCGACGATGCTGACAAGGCCGGTTTGTTCGCGGGCGGCAAAGACATCGAAGCCCGTCACGGCCTGAATGGCCGCACCGATGCCGAGAAAATCACCCGTGCCGAGCATCCATGCCTGGGCCAGACTGGCCATGGCCAGCAGGGGCAGAATCAGGTAGAGCAGGAAGTTCAGAATGCCGGGATGGGCGTACTCGGGTTCATCCAGGTAATCGCCCATGAAATGATCGCCGAGGAACAAAAAAGCACCCATGACGGCGCCTGTGATCAGAATCCACGGTCCTCCGACGAAGATGGAAACGATGACCGCGAGCAGGGTCAAATGCATCAGAGTGTATCGTAAGTATTTGAACATGGCATATTCTCCAAGTGCACGAACGAGCCTCGTCGTTACCTTGATCAGGTCGATCCGCTCTTTTGGCGGCTTGGATGCCATTGTGGAGAAAAGTGCCGCCCGGGATCATTGACTTAAATCATGGAAATAATTGACCTATCTGTTGGTCAGTGAGGTGGTTCGACCCAGGCCAATCAACATTGGCCTGGATGCTGCTAACCCTCAACGAACATCCGGGTCGTTCTCGAACACAGGAAAATCCAGTCGCACCAGCCCCCGTCCATCGCCATACCGTGGAGTGTCGTCATGAGTGTGAATCCCGAAGCCAAGCCGATCCAGCGCATCGCGGTGATGACCAGCGGCGGCGATTCGCCAGGCATGAACGCGGCCATTCGCGCCGTCGTCCGCTACGCCCTCTACCACGGCATTGCCGTGATGGGCATACAGCGGGGCTATTTCGGTCTGGTGAACGATGATCTGATTGCCTTGGGGGCACGGGAGGTCGGCGGCAAGATCCAGGAGGGCGGAACCTTTCTGCGCAGCGCACGACTGCCGGAGTTCAAACAACCCGAGGTCCAGCAGCGGGCGCTGGATGTACTGGCGCGGCGGCGCATCGGCGGGCTGGTGGTGATCGGCGGCGACGGCTCGCTCGCCGGGGCGATGGCTCTGCACCAGCACGGTTTTCCCGTCGTCGGCATTCCCGCCAGCATCGACAACGACATCGTCGGCACCGACGCCACCATCGGCATGGACACGGCCCTGAACACCATCCTCGATGCCATGGACCGTTTGCGCGACACCGCCAGCAGCCACGGTCGCATTTTCATCGTCGAGGCCATGGGTCGGCATTGCGGCTATCTGGCCCTCATGGCGGGTTACACCGGCGGCGCGGAGGTGATCCACATTCCCGAGCTGCCGCTGGAACTCGACGAGATCCTCGCCACCGTCGAACAGGCCTGGGTCCGTGAAAAGGCACACGTCATCGTGATGGTTGCCGAAGGCGCGGCGCATTCGGTGCACGACATCGCCGCCTACATCGAGGAAAAGCACCGCGGCTTCGAGTGTCGAGTGACGCAACTCGGCCATGTACAGCGCGGCGGCCGCCCGACGCACTTCGATCGCCTGCTGGCCAGCCGGCTGGGCGTCAAGGCCGTGGAATGCCTGCGCGCCGGACAGACCGGCACCATGGTGGGCCTGCGGGGCACCGAACTGGTCGCCGTTCCCCTGTCCGACGTGGTGGGGCGCAACAAGCCGGCGCCTGCGGAGGAGTACCAGATCATCCGTATTCTGGCCCAATAAGGCGTGGTGTCCGTTTCGCGCGTCGCATTGCCGTGGCCGGATGACCTCACGCCCGCAGCCGCGCGTGCCCTGCAACAGGAGTGGCGCGACAGGGTTCAGCCGAGCGGGTCTGTCGGTAACGTGCGGTGGATCGCCGGTGTGGACGTGGCGTTTCCGGCGCAGGGGAGCGTGTCGCGTGGCGCTGCCGTGTTGTTCCGGTATCCCGACCTGGTGCCCGTCGCGGGCAGTGTCGCCGAACTTCCGACCCGCTTTCCCTATGTGCCGGGGCTCTTGTCGTTCCGCGAGCTGCCGGCGCTGTTGGTGGCGCTCGATGGCCTGCCGGAAGCACCGGACCTCATCCTGGTCGATGGTCAGGGCATCGCCCACCCGCGACGTTTGGGTGTTGCAAGCCATCTCGGCGTCTTGTTGGACCGACCGACCATCGGGGTCGCCAAGTCGGTCCTCTGCGGCCATTATGTCGAACCGGGCCCGGAGGCCGGCCATCAATCACCCTTGCTTCATCGGGGCGAGGTGATCGGGTCCGTGCTGCGGAGCCGCCGCAACGTGCGTCCGCTCATCGTCTCGCCGGGGCATCGCGTGGGTCTGCAGGAAGCCGTCTCCTTTGTGCAATCCTGCCTGCGCGGCTACCGTTTGCCGGAGCCGACCCGCTTGGCGGACAGACTGGCCGGTGGCAAGGGCGGCACTGCTCCGTTGGGGGAAGGTGTGCCGATCCACCGCATCGCGCAGGGATGGACTGAATCGATTCCTCCCGTGGCCTGACCACCGCGATACGAATTGCCATGTTGGTCTGCCATGCTGGCCGGGAACGATTCGCGGCAAGGGCGTTCAAATCGTTAACATCAACTTGACTCACCCGTGACAAGGAGTCGCCGACATGCCTGGCTTTCTGATTCGTCTGTTCGTCACTGCGCTGGCGCTGGGAATTGCCTCGGCGATCGTACCCGGCATCGAGATCAGCGGATTCTGGACCCTGTTGGGCGCCGCTTTTCTCTTGGGATTGGCCAACGCCGTCATTCGCCCGATATTGGTCATTCTGACGCTGCCCATCACCTTGCTGACGCTGGGTCTCTTTTTGTGGGTGATCAACGCGGCCATGCTGGCACTGGTTGCGGCGATGATGGAAAACTTTGCCATCAGTGGCTTTTTTTCCGCTCTGCTGGCATCGCTGGTGGTGAGTCTGGTGAGCTGGATGGCATCCTGGTACGTAGGTCCCGCCGGTCGGATCGAGGTGTATACGGTGCAAGGACGTTGATGGATTGACTACGCAAGGACGTCGTGGGGCCGCAGTGCGGTCGACGGATGGCCGCCGGTCTCTATCATCGGGCCTCTTCTATCGAATCGATGCGTTCGCCGCAGTCATAGATCAGCACGGTCTGCTCATCCAGCGTGCGCTGGATGAGCCCCGGATAATCCGCGATGAGATCCCGTTCCAGCGCCGCCAGATGAGCCGAGCGGGACCGCGTGCGTGGATTGCGGCTCAACAGAGCGCAGCAGTCCTTGTAGGGCGCCAACGAAAGATCATAGGTGCCGAGGCGCCGCGCCCAGTCGATGATGTCCTGTTTGTCGCAGGCGATCAGGGGCCGCAGGATGGGCATGTCCGTGGCCTGCGAAGTGCTCACCAGGTTTTCCAAAGTCTGGGATGCGACCTGGCCCAGACTGTCGCCGGCGACCAAGGCCCGCGCCCGGATCTGCCAGGCCAGCGCGGCCCCCATGCGGGCGAGGAAGCGGCGGAACAGCAGCAGACCATAGCCGTCCGCGTCGCCGGGAACGGCGAGATCGAAATGGGTATAGGGCAGCACGAACAGCCTGCAACGCTGCGCGTAGCGGCTGATTTGTCGAGCCAACGCGGCAACGGGCGTCTGTTCGATCTGCTGCTGAACCAGATGGCTCGGCGTCATGTGCAGGAGATCGACGGTGCAGCCGCGCTTGGCCATGAGGCAGGC
>DAOKZK010000051.1:0-18626 GCA_035325645.1 Candidatus Macondimonas sp.
AGCCGGCGAGGACTGAAGGAAGTCGCGGAAGATTCTTCCCGCTGGATTGTTGCGTGTAGCGCTGACCAGACTCCCGACGCATGGCATCGCGCACGGCGGCGCAAGCCAGGCTGGCGTTGCCATGCGCGCCGATCGCAACGCAGGGTGGCGCTCAAGCCATGCGGCATCGGCGCCGTTCTTCAGAAAACAGCGACGGGTCGGCGTCCTGTCCTGGTCGACTTTCTCGGGAGGCCGGGCTGAGGCGCTCGCAGCGCGGCACCTCGACGGCATCGTTCAAATCGCGCCCCGATCCGTGGGGAGGATCAAGGAGATCGCTATGAAGCCTAGACTCATCGCCCTGCTTGTCCTGTTCGTGCTCGCGGCGGCGAGTCTGGGCGCCTGCGCCGGGCTGCCGTTCACCGGCGGCTCCACTTGGAAGGAGGAGGTGCTGCTGCACGATGGCGGCACGCTCATCGTCGAGCGCTCGATCATCCGCCGCGGCCGTCATGAGATCGGCCAGCCGCCGCCCATCGGCGAGCAGACCATCCGCTTCCAGCTGCCCCAGTCACACAAGACCGTGCGCTGGACCAGTCCATATGACGATGAACTCGGCCATTCCGACTTCAGGCTGCGCGCCCTTCATGTCCTGAACGATACGCCCTACGTCATCGCCGAGCCGGACCTGTGCCTCGCCTACAACAAATGGGGCCGGCCCAATCCGCCCTACGTCATCTTCCGCCATGACGGCACAGCCTGGCAGCGCATCCCGATCGCGCAACTGCCCATCGAGTTCAAGACCTTCAACGTGATGATGCATAACGATGCCAAATACACCAATGATCTGGCCCGAGCGGGCAGGGTGTCCGCGGAGAAAATCCGGGAATTGAACAGCGTCATCGAACGTGACAACCCCCACCTTCGCACCATCCTGCGCGAGCCGACCACCGGAGGGAACACAGGCTGCCTGGTGATGGTCCGCTATCGCGGCCATTGGATCTGGGACAAATCTCCAACAGCTCGAGACCTCGTGGATCGACAGATCAACAGAGAGAACAAAAAGCACACGCCTTACCAAGGCAAGCCCGACCGCCAAGCCCAGGAAAAAGCCAGCCCTTGAACCCAAGCGTGCGGTGATCTGTTCCAGGAGTCCGCGCTAGTGCCCTGCGCGCGCATCCGCCTACAGACTTTTTACAGGACACCCTCGTTGAGTTCGTTCCAAAGCATTTGCTTGCCTCGCCCCTTCTCCAGCCGCGAGTCCTCCGCTTCGATCTCCTTCAAGCGCTTGGCCTCCGACACGCTCATGCCGCCCAACCTGCTGCACCACAGGCAGGAGGAAGCCTCGCTGGAGCGCCCTCGATGGGCAGGGCACCTTGAGCCGCAGACCGGCTTCCAGCTCACTGGCCAAGCCACTGACCTGTCCGTCGGTAATCCACGTCTTCACGTCCGACCTCCGCCAGATGTGGGATTGAACTCCAAACCGCCGTGCTCCTCGAATGCGGCGATCCGTCGTGCAGCAGCCAAGCATGGCGACCTTCGCCCGAGCACCCTTCACCGCCAGCCGGCTCAGCGAATGGATGGGCAGGCCAGCACTGTACGCCGAGCGTACCAGTCGTGATGACACCGAACCGCAGCCCCGCATCGTCCGACCTGACTAGTGGGGCCGCAGTGCGCCACTTGTTGCCTGCGCGCGGGTCGCATCAACGGCAAGACGCCACCGCCCTGGCACCACAGACCGAGCCGCAAGCCGGGCTGGCTGAAAGCAGCAGCACGGCAATAGAAGGCGCGCTCAAGTCGCGCTTCGTCGCCGCCGATCCCGACAGAAGGGGTTGATGCGCTTCACCATCCCGCCGATGTTGGCGCGAAGGGACTGACGGGCGTGCTGGTGGCGCTCGCTATCGACTTTGTTGCCTGTGGTGTCGGGCATTGCAATGTGCGCTGCAGCGGTGCTGACACCGACCGCGGCGGCGGAAGCCATCGCGCCCTGACGCGCACGATCACACGGGAGAACGTCACATGGGACTGCGCCGCTATCTCGGCTCGCTGCGCGGGCATCTCACGCAGCTGAACCGCCAGCCGCTCAGCCGCGCAGCGCTGGTGATCGTGCTGCTGCTCGATGCCTTCGTGCTGAGCTCGATCTTCGACGGTCTCGCCCGCCACACGGCGCAGCTCACGCAGCCGGAAGAAGCCGTACCGCTGCGCTGCCGCGACATCGTGCTCGACCGGCAATGGACGCCCGCCGGGCGGCTCGAACAGCTCGGCGACGTGGTCGCCACGCATCGCGCGCTCGCCTGGCAGACGCGTGCGTCCAGCGTACCGCCGCACCCCATCTGCGCGCCGCTGGTGAGCGCGCTCGATGCCGTGCTGGCCGACGATGCGCTCGCCCAGCGGTTCGACGATGCCCGCGCGCTGCGCCGGCAGGCGGCGGACCTTCGCACGCAGACCGAGCGCCTGAAGGGCAACTACGACACGGCACTGCTGGAGAAGATCGCCAGGGACGGCACGCCGGCGCAAAGCGCGCAGTTGGCCGAGGAAATGAAGGCGAAGACGGCCGCGCTCGACGAGGCGGCCGGTCGCCTCAAGCAGATCGAAGCGGCCATCGACGGCGAGCCGCGCGTGCAGGCGCTGTGGCAGCGCATCGACGCCGTGCAGGCGGCCGACCGCGAGCGCCTGCGCGCGGATCTGCGGCTTCTCGACACCTGGTACCCGGCGCGGCGCCTGGGCTGGGAGGCGCTGTTCCTCGCGCCTTTGATCGGCGCGTTCTGGTTCTGGAACGCGGTCAGCATCCGCCGCGCCCGGCCGGTTCAGACGCTGGTGTCGGCGCACCTGCTGGTGGTGGCCTTCATCCCGGCGCTGTGCCGGCTGCTGCAACTGGTCTACGACATCCTGCCGCGGCGTTTCCTGCAGGGCCTGATCGGGCTGCTGGAGTCGCTGAACCTGGTCGCGCTGTGGAACTACCTCGCCATCGCGCTCGCCGTCGGCGGCAGCCTGGCGCTCATCTACGTGGTGCAGAACAAGCTGTTCGCGCGCGACAAGCTGCTCGCCCGGCGCATCGCCCGTGGCCAGTGCCAGGACTGTGGACTCACGCTGCCGCCGGGCAGTGCGTTCTGCCCGGCCTGCGGCTTCGGGCAATTCGCGCCCTGCGCGCGCTGCGCGCAGCCGACGCTCGTACACGGGCGCTACTGCCGCGAGTGCGGGCAGGCCCAGGCTTGATCGGCAGGCGCCCTCACCCGAGTACGTTCAGGAACACCGTAATCAGCAGCGCGAGCGCGGGACCGGTTCTCCAGTCCCAGGCGAGGATCCCCCAGCCGATCAGCGACCGGTATGCCCGAAACCGCCCGCACCGCGCTCGCTGGCGTCGAAGGTCTCCACCGGGATCAGTCGCGCCTGCACCACCGGCACGAAGACGAGTTGCGCGAGCCGATCGAAAGGCTGCAGCGTGAAGGCCATATCGCCCCGGTTCCAGCAGGACACCATCAGTTCGCCCTGGTAGTCCGAATCGATCAGCCCGACGAGATTGCCGAGGACAATGCCGTGCTTGTGTCCGAGGCCGGAGCGCGGCAGGATCAGGGCCGCGTAGCCCGGGTCGCCGATGTGCATGGCCAGCCCGGTCCGGATGAGCTGAGTCTGACCGGGCTCCAGCACCATGGGCCCATCCAGGCAGGCGCGCAAATCCAGCCCCGCCGACCCCGCCGTGGCATAGTCGGGAATGGGAAACTGCTTCCCCAGGCGTGCATCGAGGACGCGGATCTGGATTTCGAGCATCTTCTGTGATCCTTTGCTTGCAGTCGATGGAGGGAGACGGCATGACCGAATCCGTGCTTGCAGCCAGTCATTTCATCGCAATCCTGATGTTGGTGACGTTTCTGGCCATCGAAACCGCGCTCATGCGGCCCCTGTGGATGCCCGCCGCGCTGGCATCGTTGCCCCGCTACGACCGGCTCTATCGGGGCATGCTCGCGCTGGTGCTGATCACCGGCCTGCTGCGCTTGATCCTCGGCGCCAAAGGCGCTGCGTTCGACCTGGGCAATCCCCTGTTTCACGTCAAGCTGACCGGTTTCGCCGTCATGGTCCTGCTCGCCATTCCCGTCGCTCGGCAATTGCGCATCTGGCAATCCGCGGCGCTGGCCGATCCGGCCTTCGTGCCGAACGAGGCCGCCTTGCGCCGCCTGCGACGCATCCCGATGCTGGCCGTGCATCTCCTGGTGATCCTGCCGGTCCTCGCCGCGCTGGTGGCACGCGGCCACGGCGTGCGATGACGATCCGCAGGCGCCGCAAGGGCGCGATGCGGCGTCCGCCTCATGCCGACGCGGCGACCCGCCCCATGCGCTCGGCGATCACCGCCAGCAAGGCCGAGGCGAGCGCCCGTTTCGACTGACGGGGCAAGGCGAGGGAACCGCCCTCCCAGAACACGGTGAGCGCGTTGTCATCGCTATCGAAGCCCAAGCCCCGGTCGTCCACCTGATTGGCCGCGATCATGTCGAGATTCTTGCGCCGCCGCTTGGCCTCGGCATACTCGGCGAGGCGCTCGGTTTCGGCGGCGAAGCCCACCGTGAAGGGCCGATCCGGCCGCCCCGCCACCTCGGCCAGGATATCGGGTGTGGGTTCGAGGCTCAGGGTCAGCGGCTCGCCGTTCTTCTTGATCTTGTCGGCGGCGCGGGTCGCGGGTCGATAGTCCGCCACGGCGGCGGTGGCAATGAACAGATCCGCTGCCGCGACGTGTTGCAACACCGCCGCGCGCATGGCCTCGGCCGTCTCCACCCGCAGGCAGGTCACGCCCGCCGGCGCCGGCAGATGCGCCGGTCCGCTCACCAGAATGACCTCTGCCCCCGCATCGCGCGCCGCCTCGGCGACGGCGTAGCCCATCTTCCCCGAGCTGCGGTTGGTGAGAAAGCGCACAGGGTCCAGCGGCTCGCGCGTGGGTCCCGCAGTGACCAGCACCGTGAGGCCGCGCAGGTCGACTGCCGGGGGGGTCACGTTCAGCGCCTCGACGAGCGCCATCGGCTCCAGCATCCGCCCCGCCCCGACCTCGCCGCAGGCCTGTTCGCCCTCGGCAGGCCCCAACAGCCGCACGCCGCGCGCGGCCAGCGTGGCGCAGTTGGCCTGCGTGGCCGGGTGCTGCCACATGATCCGGTTCATGGCGGGCGCCACGACGAGCGGCGCCTCGCTGGCCAGACACACGGTGCTCAACAGATCGTCGGCCAGACCATGGGCGAGACGGGCAATGAAATCCGCGCTGGCCGGGGCGATCAGGATGCAGTCAGCCCAGCGCGCCAGCTCGATGTGGCTCATCGCGGCTTCGGCCTGCGGGTCCATCAGGCCGGTGCGCACCGCCCGGCCGCTCAGGGCTTGCAGGGTCAGGGGCGTGATGAAGGCCGTAGCCGCCGCGGTCATGACCACCTGCACCTCGGCGCCCCGCTCGCGCAGCCGGCGGACCAGCTCGGCGCTCTTGTAGGCGGCGATGCCGCCGGTGACGCCAAGCAGGATGCGTTGAGGAAGGACGGCTGAATTCATGGGCGGCATGCTCGAAATCGAAAGATCTTAGCGATCCGGAGGGCTTCGCGCATCCTACCGCACAGCGCCCGAGCCGGATCAAGCCCTGCCCCCACCCGCCGATACGCCAGAGGCGCCGCCGACCTCCCACGTGGCCGTCCCGTCCAGGCGGATTTCGAGGACCGGATGCGGACCGAAGGGGAACCGTCACCCCTGTCCGGACAACACTTCGAGCGGAAGACGATGCGAATCACCGATTGGCCCGATGCCGAACGTCCGCGCGAAAAATTGCTGGCCCACGGGCCGGGCGCCTTGTCCGATGCCGAACTGCTGGCGATTTTTCTGCGCACCGGCATTCCCGGCCGCAATGCCGTTGATCTGGCGCGCGATCTGCTGACGCAGCACGGCGGGCTGCGCACCTTGCTCGGCCTGTCGCAACGGGATTTCTGCCGCGCGCCGGGACTGGGTCAAGCCAAGTATGCCCAGCTTCAGGCGGTGCTGGAGATGGCGCGCCGGCATCTCGGCGAAAGTCTCAAGCGGGGCGAGGTCATGAGCCGGCCCGATGAGGTGCATCGCTTCCTGCAGAGCCAACTCCGCGATCATCCCTTCGAGGTCTTTGCCTGCCTGTATCTGGACAATCGGCACCGGGTGATCGCCTTTCGCGAACTGTTCCGCGGCACCATCGACCAAGCCAGTGTGCATCCGCGCGAGGTGGTGCGCGCCGCGCTCGACTGCAACGCTGCGGCGGTGATCCTCGCACACAACCATCCCTCCGGCGTCGCAGAGCCCAGCCGCGCCGATGAGGAACTGACCCGCCGGCTCAAACAGGCATTGGCCCTGGTCGACATCCGCGTGCTCGACCATCTCATCGTCGGCGACGGCCCCTGCGTTTCCATGGCCGAACGCGGCCTCGTTTGAGGCACCCGCGCTTTGCGCGCAGCCATCGACGCGCGCCGTCACCACAGGGCGCGCCCTCGCCTGCGGCGACGGATGGCGTGACGCGCGCACACCGAACGAAGTTATATATTATTATTCTAATATTCGCATATCACTCACACCACGCGAGGAGCCCAGCCATGTTGTTTCGCCAACTCTATGATCTGGACACCGGCACCTACACCTACCTCCTGGCCGATCGGCCGGGTGGCGAGGCCGTGATCATCGATCCGGTCCTGGAACAGATGAACGCCTATCTGCAACTGCTGCGCGAACTCGATATCCGACTGATCAAGGCCATCGATACCCACACCCATGCCGATCACGTGACCGCCATGGGGAAGCTGCGCGAGGTCACCGGCTGCGTGACGCTCATGGGCGAGCAGACGAAGGCCGAATGCGTGTCGCTGCGGGTGCGCGATGGGGAAACCATCCATGTCGGCGCACTGACGCTACGGGCGCTGTACACCCCCGGCCATACCGATGAATCCTACAGTTTCGTCATGGATGACCGGGTGTTCACCGGCGACACCCTGCTGATCCGCGGCACCGGCCGCACCGATTTCCAGAACGGCAACGCCCGCGCCCAATACGACAGCCTGTTCAACAAGCTGCTCAAGCTGCCTGAGGAGACGCTGGTCTATCCCGGTCACGACTACAAGGGCTGGACGGTCAGCACCATCGGTGAGGAAAAGCGCTACAACCCGCGCCTGCAGGCCCAATCGATCGATGAGTACGTGAACATCATGAGCAACCTGAACCTGCCCAATCCCAAGTACATGGACGTGGCGGTGCCTGCCAATCTGGCTTGCGGCCGGACGGCCTGATGCCGGGCCCTGTGGAGACACCTTCGGTCAGGGGGAAGGGGCGACTGCGGGTCGCGCTTCCCCCGCTGCAATGGCTCAGGACGTATCGACGCCAGGATCTGATCGACGACAGCCTGGCCGGCACCATCACAGCCATCCTGCTCGTGCCTCAGAGCCTCGCCTATGCCCTGCTCGCCGGCCTGCCGCCACAGGCCGGGCTCTATGCCAGTATGTTGCCGCCCATCCTTTACGCGGTCTTCGGCACGAGCCGGACCCTGGCCGTGGGGCCGGTGGCGGTGGCCGCACTGCTGGTCGCGAGCACCTTGAGCGCGCGCGGCGTGACCGATCCCACGCAGGCCCTCATGCAGGCCGTGATCCTCGCCTTCGAGGTCGGCTTGCTGCTCCTGGCGCTGGGGCTGCTGCGCGCCGGCCGGCTGATCAATTTCCTGAGCCACCCGGTCCTTTCCGGATTCACCACCGGCGCGGCGCTGGTGATCGTCATCAGCCAGATCAAGCATCTGACCGGCATCCCGGCCGGCGGGCAACAACTGCCCGCCATGCTTGGGCAATTGCTTTCCGGCTTGGACCGGATCCAGCCGCTGACGGTGATGCTCGGCCTCGGAGCGATCGGCTTGCTGTGGCTCTCGGGGGCACCGCTGGGGCGGCTGCTGCGGCGGCTGCGTCTCACCGACCGGACCGTGCTGATCATCGGCAAAGCGGCACCCCTGCTCGTCGTGCTGCTGAGCACGGCCCTGGTGGCCGGAGCAGACTGGGACGTCCGGCACGGGGTCGCCGTCGTTGGGTTGCTGAACGTCGCCCTGCCGCGTCTGGACGTCGGTTTTCTTGACGCAGCACAGCCCTGGCGGGAGTTATTGCCGTCTGCGGCCCTCATCGCCCTGATCGGCTATGTGGAAAGCGTCTCGATCGCCAAGGTGCTGGCCAGCCGGCGCCGCCAGCGCATCGACCCCGATCAGGAACTGATCGCCCTGGGCGCTGCCAATCTGGGCGCCGCATTCACTGGCGCCATGCCGGTTGCCGGCGGCTTCAGCCGCACGGTGGTCAACGACACGGCCGGGGCACGCACCCCGCTCGCCGGCGTGATCACGGCCGTGCTGGTCGGCCTGGCCGCCATCTACCTGACGCCCCTCTTCACGCACATGCCCCAGGCTGTGTTGGCCGCCATCATCGTCATGGCGGTGTTGAATCTGGTGGATGTGGAGACGTTGCGCCAAGCCTGGCGCTATGATCGCAGCGACGCTGCGGCCTGGCTGGCCACCTTCGCAGGCGTGATGGCCCTGGGTGTGGAACACGGCCTGCTGCTCGGCCTCGTCCTGTCGCTGCTGCTGTTCGTCTGGCGCAGCGGAAATCCGCACATCGCACGGGTGGGCCGGATTCCGGGAACCGAGCACTTTCGCAACGTCGAGCGCCATCGGGTCACGACCTGGCGGGGACTGTTGCTGGTGCGAGTCGACGAGAGCCTGTGTTTTGCCAATGCGGCGGCGGTGGAGGATTTCATCCTGCGGTCGGTCAGCGACGCGCCCGATACGCGTCACGTGGTGCTGATCGCCAGCGCCGTGAATGCGATCGACCTCAGCGCGCTGGAGATGCTGCAGGGCCTGATCGGGAGCCTGCGGGCGCAGGGGATCACCCTGCATCTGGCAGAGGTCAAGGGGCCGGTCATGGACCGGCTGGAACGCGTCGACCTGCCCGCCGAACTCGCACCGGGACGCATCTTCCTGCACACCTTCGATGCGGTGCGCGCGCTCACCGCTCCGGCAACACCTTGCCCGGATTCAGAATCCCCTGCGGATCGAGCGCGCGCTTGATGCGCCGCATCAAATCGAGCGTCACCGCGTCCTTGTAGCGCGCCATTTCATTCCGCTTGAGCTGACCGACGCCATGCTCGGCTGCAAAACTGCCGCCGTGGGCCACCACGCGGTCATGGACGAGACGCTCCAGCCCCGCGCGCTGCGCCAGAAACGCCGCGGCATCGCCGGCGCGCGGCACGGAAAGATTGAAGTGCAGATTGCCGTCGCCGAGATGCCCGAAGATACAGGGCCGCACACCGGGACAGCGCGCCTGCAGCAGCGGGAGCACTTCTGCGATGAACGGCGCCATCCGTCCCCGCGGCAGGCTGATGTCATGCTTGATGCTGGGCCCCTCACGCCGCTGGGCGTCTGGAATGGCGTTGCGCACGGCCCACAGCCGGTCCATCTGCCGTCGATCGACTGCCGTCACGGCGTTGCGCAAACCGTCGGCCCCTGCGGACGCATCCAGCGCGCTGGCGAGGTCAGAGGCCAGATCCGTGCCTGCACTGGTGCGCGAGAGTTCGATCAGAACGCACCAAGGGCTGTCGTTCGTGCGAGGCACAGGCAGATCAGGAAAATGATGCGCCACGAGATCGAGGGAGAACGCCGACATGAGTTCGAAGGCGGTCAAGGCCTCCCCGAAAGACGCGTTCAGGTAAGCGAACAGCTGCAGCGCGGTCGCGACATCGGGCAGCGGCACGAGCGTCAGCGCTTGCTGCGCCGGACGCGGCACCAGCCGCAGCACGGCGGCGGTGATGATGCCCAGCGTCCCTTCTGCGCCGATGAAAAGCTGCTTGAGATCGTAGCCGCTGTTGTCCTTGGCGAGGCCCTTCAAATCCGACCAGACCCGCCCGTCGGCCAGCACGACTTCGAGCCCGCGGCAAAGCTCGCGCACGTTGCCGTAACGCAGCACGTTGTGTCCGCCGGCGTTGGTCGCGAGGTTGCCGCCGATCTGGCAGTCGCCGCTGGAGGCCAGACTCAAGGGAAACAACCAGCCATGGGCCGCAGCCGCCTGCTGCAACTCAGAGAGCCGGCAGCCCGCCTGAACGGTCACCGTCCCCTCCGCGGGATCGAGCGCAAGAATGCGCCGCATACGCTTGAGGTTGAGGACGATCTGCCGACCCGTATCGTCCGGCATCGCGCCGCCGCACAGACCGGTCTGGCCGCCCTGCGGCACAATGGCGATGCCGTGCTCGTGCGCGTACTGGACCACGGCGGCCACCTCCGCGGTGCTGCCGGGCAGAACGACCGCTCGCGCAGCGCCCGCGAAGCGGCCGCGCGGCTCCCGCAGGTAATCCGACTGACCCGCCGGATCCGTCACGACCCCGCGCGGGCCGCAAACCTGCCTGAAAAACGCAAGATCCGGATCAGATCGCGCAGGATCTACCAAGTCAGCACCACCTTGCCGAACTGCTTGCCGCTGGCGAGATAATCGAATGCCGCGCCGGCCTCATGCCAGGGCCAGGTCCGGTCGATCACCGGCTTGAGCCCGGTCGTGTCGACCGCCCGGCTCAAATCCTCGAGCATGCGCCGACTGCCCACGAACAGCCCCTGCAGGCGGACGCTGCGCATCAGCACCCGGCGCAGATCGATCTGGCTGGACACCCCCGACAGCACACCGATGATCGCGATCCGCCCGCCCGGCCGCACGGCTTCGATGGACTGCGCCAGCGTGCCCGCGCCGCCGACCTCGACGACATGATCCACCCCGCGTCCGTCGGTCAGCCCCTGGACGGCCTTGCCCCAGTCTGGGGTCAATGCGCTGCAAACGCCGGCGCTGGCGCCGAGCGCTTGGGCACGGGCGAGTTTTTCCTCGCTGCGGGACACGACGATGACCCGCGCGCCATGCGCGCGCGCGATCTGCAGGGCAAACAACGAAACGCCGCCTGTGCCGATCACGAGCACGGTGTCGCCGGATTTGATCTCGCCTTGCGCCACGAGCGCGTGCCACGCGGTGACCCCGGCGCAGGGCAGGCAGGCCGCCTCGGCATCGGAAAGCGAGTCGGGACTGTGCACCAGGCCGGTTTCGGGCAGGATGACCTCCTCGGCCAACATCCCCTCGAGCGGTCCACCGAGGGTGCGCCGGCCACAGCGACCATCCACGTCACCGTCCAGCCAGTCTTGCGCAAATGCGCCCATGACACGGTCACCGGGACGCCAGGCCGTGACGCCTTCCCCCACCGCCACCACGGTACCGGCACCATCCGAGCAGGGAATGAGCGGCAAGGGCTGACGCGGGTTGTACAAGCCCAGCACCATCATGAGATCGCGGTAGTTGAGCGATACGGCGCCCATGCGGATGCGCACCTGCCCGGGGCCGGGCGCGGGCAATGCGCGCTCCGTGCGTTGCAGCCCGTCCTTGCCAAAGCGAACGATTTCCACGACCTGAACCATCGCCATCCTCCCCTCGGCCGCTGCACCGGCCACACTTCTCGGCGGATCTACAGAAAAGGCGAAAACAGACGGGCCACCCCGTCCCGTAACTTGACCGGCAAGGGACGCGCGTCGACATCCGCCAGGGTGCAGGGCCGGGCCGTGCGGATGCGCGCAGCCACGAGCGCCGCCAGGGAACGACCCAATTCGCGATCATAACATTCGAGGTTGCACTCGAAATTGAGCCGCAAGCTGCGCGGATCCCAATTGGCAGACCCGAGGAAGACCCAACTGTCGTCGACGATCATCAGCTTGCTGTGATCAAACGGCCCCGTGCTGAACCAGACACGGCAGCCGTGCCCGAGCACTTGCCAAAGCTGACCCATCATCGCCCAATGCACGAAGGGCAGGTTGTTGTGCGCCGGGAGCAGAATATCGACCTCCACACCGCGCAGTGCCGCCAGATTGAGCGCGTTGATCAGGCTTCGATCCGGCAAAAAATAGGGTGTCATGATGCAGACGCGTCGCTTGGCCGTACTCAGCGCGCCCATGAACACCCAGGACAGCTGATCCAGATCCTCATCGGGCCCGTCGGGCACGGCGCGCGCGATCACCGCTCCGACCGGCGCCAGTGCCGGAAACCACGCGTCACCGTACAAGTGCTCGCCGGCGGCAAAATCCCAGTCCTGCGCGAAAATCTCCTGCAGCTGGCGAACGACGGGACCCTCGATGCGAAAATGCAGATCCCGCGTAAAGCGCCTCCCGCTCCCGCGGCAGTGATGCACCCGCAGGTTCATGCCGCCGGTAAAGCCGACACGACCGTCGCAGACGAGCAATTTGCGGTGATTGCGCAGGTTGAGGCCCACCAGCCAGCTGATGCGCTTGCCCGGCAGGAAGCGAGCGACGCGCAATCCTGAGTTCTGCAGGACGGACACCATGGGCGGCCAGGAATAGCGCTCGCCGGCGGCATCGATCAGGATCCTGACCTCGACGCCACGTTGCCGGGCACGAACGAGCGCTGCCCGGAACGCCTGCCCCACCCGATCGTTTCCAAAGATGTAGGTCGACAGGGCGACGCTGACGCGGGACTGCTCGATCGCCACGAGCATGGCCGCGAACGCGGCGTCGCCATCCACCAGGGTGCTCATGGCGTTGCCCGAGACCAGCGGCAAGCCCGTCACGCGGCTCACGAGTGCAGCCATCTCGGTCAGATGAACGCCCTCCGGCCCCATTGCAAGACGCAACTCGCGCGTCCCGACGCCCGGCGACCTGTCTTGCGTCCGCATCGGACGACGGAGATTGCTCGCCTGGCGCCGCACGCGATTGACACCCAGCAGCAGGTACAGCAAAGCCCCGCCCACCGGCAAAAACCAGATGATGGCCACCCACAGTGCGGCAGCGCGGGCGTCCCGCTTCACCAGCACCACGTGGCCGGAGAGGTAGAGCGACAACGCGGTCACCGCCAAGGCAGGCAGGCTGTACCACAATTCCATGGCTGGTGCGCCCGTTCAGCGATCGGCCGGGTCGTCGGAACCCGAAAAGAGACGAACCAGCTCAGTGACCAGCGGCTTCATGAAATAACTGTCGCTGGGCATCAGGTCCACGTGCACACCCTGCCGTTTGAGATCCTCCGCGGCGACCGGCCCGATCGCCGCCACGCGCGTGCGCGCCATGCCACGCTCCAATGCGTCCTGCAGGCCCTGTTCCTGCGCCACCTGACGTAGGCGCCGGTACTGCGGCTGGCTGGTGAACAGGATGGCGTCAACACGTCCTTCATCCAATGCGCGGATCAGGGCCACGACCTGCTCGTCATCGGATTTCGGCGCGTAGACGTAAGGAGCCACGGGCCGGGACGCCGCGCCTGCGGCACGCAAGGCATCGATGAGCGCGGGGTTGGGCTCATCGCCATAGAGCTGCACACCGACGCTCCGACCGGCCAGATCGAGCTCTTTCAGCGTCTCAATCACACCCGCCGTGGTTGGCGCAACCGCGCTCCAGCGCGGCTCGAGCCCCAATTCCTTGAGCACGCGCGCCGGCTTGGGACCTCGCACCAGAAACGGCTGCCGCGCCAACGCCTCACGGAAGGGCCGGGCCATGCCGCGGCGCTCTGCGAGATCGAGCAAGCGACGCAAGCCCTCCCCCGTCAGCAGAATGGTGAGCGCGGGCGGCGCGTCGATGAATGCCTGCATCCAGTCGACGACGGCCGCCTCGTCGGGATGGTCAAGGATGGCCACCATGGGACAGCGCCAGATGGCGGCCCCGCGCCGCTCGAGCAGGCCAGCCAGTACGTCGAGCATCCGCGTCTCCGGGAGAGCAACGGTGCGTCCCGCAAGCGGACCCTCGAAGGCCATGGGTGCTCCTCAGATATCGACGTCAGGGATAATAGAGACTCAGGGTCTCGGCGACGCAGCAGGGTTTGTCCTGCCCTTCCCGCTCCACGCTGAGGTGGGTCACGGTCTGGATGGCGCCGGCGATTTCACGCACACCTTTCAGCGTGACCCGCACCCGTATCCGGCTGCCCACGGGCACCGGGGCCGTAAAGCGCAGCTTGTTCATGCCGTAGTTGACGCCCATGCGCATGCCCTTGATCTGGATCACCTCGTCCACCAAGGCAGGGGTAAGCGCGATGGTCAGGTAGCCATGGGCGATGGTCATGCCGTGTGGAGACTCGCGTCGGCAACGCTCGACATCGGTGTGGATCCACTGATCGTCACCCGTCGCCTTGGCGAACTGGTCGATCCGTTCCTGGGTCACCTCGACCCAATCGCTGACGCCGACCTCCTGGCCGACCAGCTCCTTCATCTCGGCGACGCCATTGATCACCCGCTTGACCATCAATAATCGCTCCCACAAGCCTGTCGTTTTTTTGCCCGCGACCCGGTTTGGGCCGCAAGCGGGGCATGACACTCCATGCCTTAATCATGTGACTTTAGCGCAGCAGGCGGGATGGGGAGAAGGGGACGCGTCAATCCGGGCCCTGCGATCCGGCGGCCTGCGAGCGAGTCATGGGGACGGAACCATCTTCGCCGAAGCGGTAACCCTGATCGAGGCAGTAGCGCAACCATTTGCCCAGCATCATGTTGATCGCCCAACGCTCGGAGGGGTCCAACATCGGATTGCCTCGCCGGAACGCAGGTCTCGGAAGGGGCAGCACCTCACACTGGCGAGCGTCATGATAGACGCGCAGCTCAAGATCCGGCGCCGGCCGCGGCTCACACGGATCCCCGAAGCAATGGGTCAGGTAGTAAGTCGTCGTGAACCGATCGCGCTCCAGCACGGACAGGTACAGCGCCGGCAGCCGCCCCGGCCGGGCGACGGCACCGTTGGGGTAAGGACTACGCGTCCCCAGCAGGTGGCACAGCGCCGCATAGTTTTGCTCGTACAGCGCCATGAGAGCGGCCAATCGGGGACCGCTGTCCAGGGACGCGACGGCGATGTTGGGTGAAGGCTGACCTGACACGAAAAAGCTCCGCCCTTGGGCTGGTGAGGACTGTGCTAAGGTGATTCGCGACCCTGCGTCACGGCAAAAAAAGGATCTACAATGGCACATGAAGGCTATCACGAATCGCCCGACGACCTCCGTCCCGAGACCCGCGATCTGCACCGCGCCATCAGCTCATTGATGGAGGAACTGGAGGCAGTCGACTGGTACCAGCAGCGCATCGATGCTTGCCAGGATCAGGAACTGGCGGCGATCCTGACCCATAATCGGGATGAGGAAAAAGAGCATGCGGCCATGCTGATCGAGTGGTTGCGCCGCCGCGATGCACGCTTCGACAAGGAGCTGCGCGATTATCTCTTCACCGACAAACCTTTGGTGGCGCTGGAAGAAAACCACGCCAACCCGGCACAGGACTGACTGCCGCCCGCAGGACATCCACAACACCATCACGAGGGACAGAACAATGATCAACGGCTTCGATCTGCGGCGCCTGGTACTGCTGCTCACAGGTATCGTCTTCAGCGGCTTCGGTCTGCTTTGCCTGCTCTATCCCGAGTTGCCGACCCGAGTCAGCGGCATCGAGTCGCCCTCCATAGCGGCTCAGATCGAAGTCCAGGCCATGTATGGCGGCCTTCAGCTCGGCATGGGGGTGTTGCTGCTGTTCTGTGCACTCGTACCCAAGTGGTCGGCCATCGGTGCATGGCTCGTGGTCGCGCAGATCGGCGGGCTGGCACTGGCTCGCGGTGCCGGGGTGGCCAACCACGGCTGGGACAGCGCCTATACGACGCTCGCGCTGCTGTATGAAGCATCCACCAGCCTCGTCGCCCTGCTGACCCTCTTCGTCAACCCGCCCCTGAAGCGGAAGCCGCCGGAGCGTGTCTTTGGCGAAGCGCCAAATGTGGCACCTACCGTGCCGCAGACCGCCCGTGATCCCTACTCACCCATGCCTTGACAGCCATGGGCGCCGTCAGAAAAAACGCCGCGGCACACCGGTCTGATCCACGATCGTGCTCGCGATCTCCTCGATGGACTTGAAGGTGGAGTTGATCCAAGGGATCGACTCCACCTCGAACAGGCGCTGCGCCTCGTGGACTTCCCATGCGCACTGTTTCACGGATGAGTACGGGCTGTTGGGTCGGCGCTCGGAACGGATCTGCACCAGCCGCTCGGGGT
Source organism: Candidatus Macondimonas sp. (assembly GCA_035325645.1). Classification (GTDB taxonomy): domain Bacteria; phylum Pseudomonadota; class Gammaproteobacteria; order UBA5335; family UBA5335; genus Macondimonas. The sequence goes on from DAOKZK010000051.1 coordinate 16,008, forward strand.
CGATGCTGAGGCCATAGAGTTTCTTGCGGTGCGGCGCCAGTCGCTCGGGCAGGACCATGGCGCGCAGGTCGTCCTCGATGAGGGGATAGTTCGCGGCGCGCAGCCCGAACTGCAGCGCCAGATAGAGACAGGTCGGCGTCTTGCCGCATCGGGACACGCCGACGAGGATGATGTCTGCCTGCCGGTAATTGTGAGGCGAGTTGCCATCGTCGTTTTCCAGCGAAAAGTGCATGGCTTCGATGCGTGCCTGATAGGCCCGCTGGTTGGCGATGCCGTGCGCCCGCCCGGCGCTGTGGGTCGACTCCTGCCCCAGCTCCATCTCAAGCGGATCGATGAAGGTGCCGAACAGATCGAGCAGATAACCCTTGCTTTCCTGCAGCAACGAGATGATGCGATCGTCGACCAGCGTACAGAAGAGGATGGGCCGCACGCCATCCTCCAGCGCCGCACGATTGATCATGTCCACCGCACGCCGCGCCTTGTCCTCGTTCTGTATGAACGGCACGCTGATCTGCCGGAATTCCACGCCGTCGAACTGGGTCAGCAGGCTTCCGCCCAAGGTTTCCGCGGTGATGCCGGTCCGGTCCGACAGGTAAAATACGGTACGATCGTGGGCCATCTGTGATAACCTTCGTGCGCTAAAAAACCCGCATCTTTTCAGCATGCCCGCGAGGCCGCGCGCGTGCCGAACGGATACCTTTCGGCAGGTTAGGCGACTTTTACAGTCGCTTCAACCGGGACGGTACGGGCTCGCCGGCGCCCCATGCCCGGCATTCTCTCGAAATCTGGGAGTTTGGTCTTGGAAAGCTATGTCATTGGGTTCGACGGTCTGGGGATGGGCGACGTCGATCGCGTGGGCGGCAAGAACGCCTCGCTCGGCGAGATGATCAGTAATTTGCGGTCAGCCGGCGTCCACGTTCCCGACGGCTTCGCCACGACTGCACAAGCCTATCGCGATTTCCTGCGCGAAACCGGACTGCAGGACCGCATCAATGCGGCGCTGAGCGCTCTGGACGTGGACGACGTCACGGCACTGGCCCGGACTGGCGCCCAAATCCGCGGCTGGATCATGGACGCGCCGCTGCCCACGCGCCTGACGCAGGAAATCACGGCTGCCTATGAACAGATGATGAGGGAGGCAGGCGGCCAGATTTCGGTCGCAGTGCGGTCCTCGGCCACTGCCGAAGACCTGCCGGATGCCTCCTTTGCCGGCCAGCAGGAAACCTTCCTCAACGTCCAAGGGCTCGATGCCGTCCTGCACGCCATCCGGGAAGTGTTCGCCTCGCTCTATAACGACCGGGCGATTTCCTATCGCGTCCACAAGGGTTTCGACCACAGTCACGTCGCCCTGTCGGCGGGCGTCCAGCGCATGGTCCGCAGCGACGTCGGCGCCTCTGGGGTCATGTTCACACTGGACACCGAGTCCGGCTTCAACGGCGTCGTGTTCATCACCGCCTCTTATGGCCTCGGCGAGATGGTGGTTCAGGGCGCGGTGAACCCGGATGAGTTCTATGTCCGCAAGGCAGCGCTTGAATCCGGCCACCCGGCCGTGCTCCGGCGCGTGCTCGGCACCAAACTGATCAAGATGATCTATGCCGATCCAGCCGCGGGCGGCAAGCGCGTCGAGACGGTGCCGGTCCCCGAGGCCGATCGGCTGCGTTTCTGCCTCACGGATGCCGAAATCGAGGAATTGGGGCGCCAGGCCCTGATCATCGAGAAACATTACGGCCGCCCCATGGACATCGAGTGGGGCAAGGACGGCCGCGACGGGAAGATCTACATCCTTCAGGCCCGCCCGGAAACCGTCAAGAGCAACATCGGGCACAGGACCCTCGAGCGCTATCTGCTAAAGGACAAGCCGGGCGCGCCGCTCGCGCAGGGCCGCGCCATCGGTCAGAAGATCGGCGCCGGCCCGGTTCGTGTCATTACCGACATTTCCCAGATGGACCGCGTCCAGCCCGGTGACGTGCTGGTCACCGACATGACCGACCCCGACTGGGAACCAATCATGAAACGCGCCGCCGCCATCGTCACCAACCGCGGCGGGCGCACCTGCCATGCGGCCATCATCGCGCGCGAACTGGGCATCCCCGCCGTCGTGGGCTGCGGCAACGCCACCGAGCAGGTCACGGACGGCGCACCGGTCACGGTGTCCTGCGCCGAAGGTGACACCGGGATGGTGTACCCCGGCTTGCTGGAATTCGAGCTGCGCACGGCAGAGCTCGATGCGATGCCCGAGATTCCCGTCAAGATCATGATGAACGTGGGCAATCCGGACCGTGCATTCGACTTCGCCATGCTGCCGCATCACGGCATCGGGCTGGCACGCCTTGAGTTCATCATCAACCGCATGATCGGTGTACACCCCAAGGCGCTGCTGCATCTCGATGAGCAATCTCCCGAATTGCAGGCCCAGATCCGCCGGCAGATGGCCGGCTACGAGGATCCCGTCGAGTTCTATGTCACCCGACTCACCGAAGGCATCGCCACGCTGGCGGCGGCGTTCTGGCCGCATCCGGTGATCGTGCGGACCTCGGATTTCAAGTCCAACGAGTATGCCAACCTCATCGGCGGCGCCCAGTACGAGCCTCATGAGGAAAACCCCATGCTGGGCTTCCG
>DAOKZK010000052.1:0-18077 GCA_035325645.1 Candidatus Macondimonas sp.
CGTTTCCTCACCGTCTGCGCCCCAGCGCACCGTTGCCACCACGTCAGACCCTTTTGTTCAGATGTTCCTTAGGGGGTGCGGCGCGCGGAGGCCTGCTTCTGCCCCTCGAGCACGGTCTGCACACAGGGCCGCTGCCGCAGGCGGCCGAGATAGTCTGGCAAGCCGACCAGCGGCGCCAGCAGATCCTCGCCATAGATCCGGCGCGTCGCCAGCGACACCAGCGGCAGGTGGATGACGGCAGCCAGGTCGGCCAAACTGAGTTCCCCACCGGCGAGATAACCCTCGAATCGGGCCATCTGACCGAAGGCCGCCCCGGCTTTTTCGATCTGCGCGCGGACCTCGCGTCGGGTGTCCTCGCTGACGGTACCGCCGAAGAACGCCTGGGCGTACAGGCGCCGCGCCGGCAACTCCAGATACAGCTCCAGCACCCGCATCAGCTCGCGCACCTTGGCGCGCGCATAAGGATCCTCGGGGTACAGCGCCGGCTCGGGATGGGTTTCCTCGAGGTAGTCGAGGATCACCTGCGATTCGCTGAGATAGCGCCCGGCGTCGATTTCGAGACAGGGAATCTTGCCCATCGGGCTTTTCTGAAGAAACTCCGGCTGGGGCGGAAAGGAGACCGGCACCTCCTCGAAGGGCAGGCCTTTTTCGAGCAGGGTCAGCTTGACGAGGTTGTAGTAGTTGCTGAGCGCAAATCCGTAGAGCCGGTACATGAGCTTCTCCTGCGCTAGACAGTGAGGCCGCCATCGGCCACGAATACGCCGCCGGTGCAGTAGGACGCCGCATCGGAAGCGAGAAAGACCGCGAGTCCCGCCAGATCCTGCGGCATGCCGATGCGGCTGATGGGCGCCATCGCCAGCGCCTGCTTGAGCACCTGATCGTTCTGCCACAGGGCCTGACTGAACTTGGTCTTGATGAGGCCGGGGCAGATCGCGTTGGCGCGGATGCCCATGCCGCCCCATTCCTTGGCCATGACCTTGGTCAGGCTGATCAGGGCAGACTTGCTGACGCTGTAGAGTCCCAGCATGCGCTCGGGGTTCAGGCCGCCGACGCTGGCGATGTTGACGATGGAACCGCCGCCGCGGCTGCGCAGCACCGGCACGGCGCGCTTGCACAGCTCCAGCGGCCCCTGCACGTTCACGGCCATGATCTTCTGGAACACCGACTCGTCGGCGTTCATCATGGGTCCAAAGACCGGATTGGTTGCCGCGTTGTTGACGATGATGTCCACGCCGCCATGGCGGGCGATCACCTCGTCCATGAGCGCGCGCGCCTGCGCCATGTCGCCCATGTGGGCCGCCACCGCGCTCGCCTCGATGCCGGCGGCGCGAAGCTGTTCCGCCACCGCCTCCACGGCTTCGAGCCGCCTGCTGGACACCACGACCGTGGCGCCGAATTCCCCCAGCGCGCGGGCGATGGCCTCACCGATGCCCTTGCTGGCGCCGGTGACGACCGCCACTTTGCCCGTCAGGTCGAATCGCTGCTTGATGCTGTCGTCCATGAGATCAACCTGTGTTTTCCTGTCCGTGAACGATCGAGCCGCCCTGAGTCACCGCGCCGGATCATGCCCGCCCATAGCCGAGCGGCGGCAGAAGGGCCTTCACCGCCGGACCTGCAGGCGCGAGTCCGGCAGGCGATGGACGGACGCGCTCAGTGACCGCGCGCCTTGCTCATGTCGGCGACTTTGTCCCACTGCTCGGCCACCGACTCCACGGTCGGCTCCTTGATGGTCGCGCCCTGGTTTTCCATCATCTGGGCGCGGAAGAAGCGCCCACCGCCCGCCTGCAGGATGAAGCCGTTCGGCGCATCCTCGGTGCACAGATACACCACGCCCGGCGTCACCAGTTCGGGCTTGAGCTGATCCAGCATGGGCTTGGGCATCAAGCCCTCGGTCATGCGCGTACCGGCGATGGGCGCGATGGCGTTGGTGCGGATGTTCTTCTTGGCGCCTTCCTTGGCCAGTGTGTTCATGAAGCCGACGATGCCCAGCTTGGCCGCGCTGTAGTTGGTCTGGCCGAAGTTGCCCCACAGCCCCGAAGCGGAGGTGGTGACCACGATGCGGCCGTATTCCTGCTCGTTCATGATCGGCCAGGCCGCCTTGGTCACCAGCACCGTGCCCATGAGGTGGACTTCCAGCACCAGGCGGAAGTCTTCCATGGTGACGTTCTTGAAGCTCTTGTCGCGCAGGATGCCGGCGTTGTTGATGAGCACATCGATGCGCCCCCACGCGTTCATGGCGTCGTCGACCATGCTCTGGGCGCCCTGGGGATCGGCCACCGAACCGCCGTTGGCGATCGCCTGCCCGCCCATGGCCTTGATTTCTTCCACCACCGCGCGGGCGGCTTCGCTCGATCCGCCGGTTCCATCGACGTTGCCGCCCAGGTCGTTGACCACGACCTTGGCGCCGCGCCGTGCCAGTTCCAGCGCATGGGAGCGGCCGAGGCCATGGCCGGCGCCGGTCACGATCGCCACTTTGCCGTCGAAACGAAAGCTCATGCTGCATCCTCCATGATGTACGTGGGCGAGCCGCGCGTCCGTCGCGGCTCGGATCGATCCGGCTGATCCGGATCAGGGCATCTGAGCATAGCCGACGCCCGGCGGCGGCGGTATGGGCGATTTCCTACACGCGATGGGCATCCGGCAGATATTGGAACAGCCAGGTTTCCGTCAGCGGCTGCTTGCGCAGCGGCAGGAAGCAGCGCAGATCCACCGGCTGGGTGCCTTCGACATCGAGCAGGTCGAACACCGCGCGCCAGCGATCGGTCCCGACAACCTTGAGCGAATAGCCGTCCGCGATACGGCCGCGCGAGGCCCACACGCTCGGCAGGATGTCGAAGCGCTGCGGCATGTCTGCGAGGTTGGCGCCGGCAAAATCGATGACGAACTTGCGTGCGTTCTCGGGCCGGATGCCTTTTTCCTGGCCCGGAATTCCGGCCCGGCCGATGCGCGTATCGACGACGCGACCGATACCCTCCTGCGGATAGGGTTCCTGGTCCACCCAATGCAAGCGATAGTCGAAGGCCCAGCGCGATCCCGCCGTCACCGGGGTCTTTGGAACCCAGTAGGCCACGATGTTGTCGTGGATCTCGTCGTTGGTGGGGATCTCGACCAGTTGCACGGCGCCCTCGCCCCATTCGCCCAGAGGCTCCACCCACAACGCCGGGCGGCGGTCGTAATAGGCGCCGTCGTCCTGGTAGTGATCGAAATTGCGATCTCGCTGCATCAGGCCGAAGCCGCGCGGATTGTTGTCGAAAAAGCTGTTGGTCATGACGCTGAGGGGGTTATTCAGCGGCCGGAAGATGCGCTCGCCTGCGCCCGTCCACAACGCCAGGCCATCATTGTCGTGGATCTCCGGTCGCCAGTCCGAGCCCTGCCGATGATTGGACTCGCTGTACCAGAACATGCTGGTCAGCGGTGCGACGCCCATGCGGGTGATCGCCGCGCGCGGGAACAGCGCAGCCGAGACGTCCATGGTGATCGTCTCGCCCTTCCGGCAAACGAAGCGATAGGCGCCCGACAGGCTGGGGCCATCCAACAGGGCATAGATCGTCACGCTCTTGCCGCCTTCGGCCTGCTCCAGCCAGAACTGCGTGAACAGCGGAAACTCCTCGGGCTCAGGCAAGGCGGTGTTGATCGCCACGCCACGGGCCGATAGGCCGTATTGGTCGAACGGCCCACTGGTGCGGAAATAGCTCGCGCCCTGAAAGGCCAGCCAATCGGGTCCATCCTTGCCGTCGTTCAGGACCCGAAAGCCGGCAAAACCCAGATCCTTGGGCAGGATCCGATCAAGGCCGGTGTCGCCATAGGTGAAGTAATCCGGCCGGTAGAGCAGCTCCCGCGCCTGACCGTCCTCCAACACATGGATCTTGACCCCTTGCCGCACCCAGCGGTGCAGATGAAAAAACTGCACGCCGAAGGGACGCCCGACCTCGCCCCAGAGCGCCTTTTCCTTGCGATAGCGCAGCTTCTGGTGGGTGTCGAAATCGATGGACTCCAGCGTGGCGTTGGCCTTGACGGGGCGCGGCTGGAAGGGTCGTGCGGCCAGATCACGCGCCTGCTGCTGCAGCTGGTCGAACGAGAACGCGGCGGCCGGCCCGAACGCGAGCCCCTCGGCCTGCGCCCATGCCGTCCGGGCCAGCGGGGGCAAGCCCGCCCATGCCACCACGGCACCGAAACCCTGAAGAAAACCGCGTCGATTCATGTCCTCTCCCACGTCCGTCGAAAAAATCCGCCGCGCCGGCAGTCCAGGTCACCGGCGCCTCGTTTACACTCATGCCATGGCGATCACCAGCGCCGACTGTACTTTAAGCTGCGAGGCCGAAACCATGCCGACCTACGATTATCACTGCCCCGCCAATGGACGCACGCTTTCCGCCTGGCACGGCATCAGCCGCCAGTTGACCACTTGGGGGGAGCTGTGCCGGGAAACCGGTGAACCCTTGGGCGATACGCCCCCCGATGCGGTCATCGAACGCCTGATCACCGGCGGCGGTGTCATCACCCGAGGCAGCCCGTCTGCGCCGCTCATGCCCTGCGGCAAGCACGCCTGCGGTTGCTCCCACGGATGAGCCGGTGTCCCGCGTGCCGGGCACGCGGGACCCTGTGCCTCACAGGAAGCTGCGGCTGATCAGTTCCTTCATGATCTCGTTGGTACCGCCGTAGATCTTCTGCACGCGGCCGTCGACGAAGGCCTTGGCCACGGGATACTCCAGCATGTAGCCGTAGCCGCCGTGCAGCTGCAGGCACTCGTCGGTGAGCGCGCACTGCAGATCCGTGGTCCACAGCTTGGCCATGGCGGCGGTGGTCACGTCCAGCTTCTTCTGCAGGTGCAGCTCGAGACACTGGTCGACGAAGATGCGGCCGATGGTCACCTGAGTCTTGAGCTCCGCCAGCTTGAAGCGCGTGTTCTGGAACTTGGACAGGGGCTTGCCGAACACCTCGCGCTGCTTGACGTAGTCGATGGTGTGCTGGAGCACGTGCTCGGAGGCGGTGATCGAGCCCATGGCGATGAGCAGGCGTTCCTGTACCAGTTCGCTCATGAGGTAGCCGAAGCCGCCGCCTTCCTTGCCCAGCAGATTGGCCGCCGGCACCTTGCAGTTGTCGAAGAACAGCTCGGCCGTGTCCTGGGCCTTCATGCCGACCTTCTTGAGCTTGCGCCCCTTGTCGAAACCGGGCGTTCCCGCCTCGACCACCAGCAGGCTGACCCCGGCCGCGCCCTTGGCAGGGTCGGTCTTGCAGATCACGATCACCAGATCCGACATGTAGCCGTTGGTGATGAAGGTCTTCTGGCCATTGAGGATGTAATGGTCGCCCTCGCGCCGGGCGTGGGTCTTGACCGCCTGCAGGTCCGAACCGGTGCCGGGCTCGGTCATGGCGATGGCGCCGATCAGCTCGCCCTTGGCCATGCGCGGCAGCCAGCGCTGTTTCTGTTCCTCGTTGCCGTACTTGAAGATGTAGGGCGCGACGATCTCGTTGTGCAGCATGAAACCCGGGCCGGAGGCGCCGGCGCGGGTCTGTTCCTCGGCCTGCACCACGGTGAACAGGAAGTCCGCATCCGCCCCACCGTAGCGCTCCGGCAACGACATGCACAGAAGGCCCGCCTCGCCGGCCTTGAGCCAGACCTCGCGCGACACCTGCCCGTCCTCCTCCCACTGGTCGTGATAGGGCACGACTTCCTTCTCGTAGAAGCGGCGGCAGGTCTGGCGGAACATTTCGTGTTCTTCGCGAAAAATCGCGCGGGGCTTGTGCATGGGGATCCTCCGATCATCCGTGTCGTGAATTCGGCCGAAAACGGCTTCGTGCCTGCGGGCATTATCACGATTGATGCGCGGGCTGCACAGCCCCGGGAGGCTTGATCGATTATCATGATGCGGCCCTTCCGAGCGGCCCTGCCGCATGCTCTTTGCAAAAGGATCCCCCATGGATCATCGCCTGTCCCTGCCTGTTGCCCGCGCGCTGCGGGATGCCTTGACCAGCGGCTACGGCCGGCGTGATTTCATGGGCGACCTCACCGCCGGCATCACCGTCGGCATCGTCGCCCTGCCGCTCGCCATGGCGCTGGCCATCGCCAGCGGCGTCGCGCCCCAACAGGGGCTCTATACGGCCATCGTGGCCGGCGCCCTCATCGCGCTCACCGGCGGCTCGCGCGTCAACATCTCGGGGCCCACGGCTGCGTTCGTGGTGGTGCTGCTGCCCATCGCCCAGCGCTTCGGCCTCGGCGGCCTGCTCACCGCCAGCGCCATGGCCGGCGTGATCCTGTTGGTCATGGGCCTGGCGCGCCTCGGCCGCTTCATCGAGCTGGTGCCCTACCCGGTCACGGTGGGCTTCACCAGCGGCATCGCGGTCGTGATCGCCACCTTGCAACTGAAGGACTTCCTGGGGCTGCCCGTCGGCACGCTTGAAGGCCATTACTGGGAGAAACTGGGCGTGTTGCTCGGCGCACTGCCGGGCACCCACGCCGCCGATCTGCTCATCGGCGCCCTGACGCTCGGTGTCTTGATCCTTTGGCCACGCCTGGGGCTGCGCTTTCCGGGCCATCTGGTGGCGCTGCTGGCCGGGAGCCTGTTGTCCTTGCTGCTGGCCCGCATCGGGCCGGAATGGACGGTGGACACCATCGGTTCGCGCTTCACCTGGACCGCCGGCACGCAGGTCGGCCATGGTATTCCCCCCTTCCTGCCGCAATGGCAGTGGCCCTGGACCCAGCCCGGCCCGGATGGGCAGGCGCTCGGCCTGTCCGTGTCGCTGCTGCGGGATCTGCTCGGCCCGGCCTTTGCCATCGCCATGCTGGGGGCTCTGGAATCGCTCCTGTGCGCCGTGGTCGCCGACGGCATGGCCGGCACGCGCCATGATCCCAACGCGGAGCTGGTGGGGCAGGGACTGGGCAACATCGTCGCCCCCTTCTTCGGCGGTATCGCGGCCACGGCCGCCATCGCCCGCACCGCGACCAACATCCGCGCCGGTGCCCGCTCGCCGCTGGCCAGCGTCATCCATGCCGGCGTGGTGCTCATCGCTGTCGTGGCCCTGGCGGATCTGTTGGCCTATCTGCCGATGGCGGCGCTCGCGGGTCTCCTGCTCATGACTGCGTGGAACATGAGCGAGGCGCGCCATTTCATGCACGTGCTGCGCCGCGCGCCGGGCAGCGACATGATGGTGTTGCTCACCTGCTTCAGTCTCACCGTCCTGTTCGACATGGTCGTTGCCGTGACCGTCGGCATGGGTCTGGCCGCGATCCTGTTCATCAAGCGCGTCATCGACCTCACCGAAGGGCGGCTGCTGAGCGCGAACGGTGCCGCCGGCCCGACCGCAGCCGAATTGCCCGGCGTGCTCGTCTACGACATCAACGGTCCCCTGTTCTTCGGCGCGGCGCAGAAGGCCTTGCGCACCCTGCACACCGTCGATCCCGGCCTGCGCGTGCTCATCCTGGACATGACCGACGTGCAGCTGATGGACATGACCGGCATGACCGCCCTGGAGGGGCTCGTCCAGCAGGCGCAACGCCGGCGCCAGACGGTCATCCTGTGCGGCCTCGCGCCGCGCCTGATCCTGAAATTGCGTCGCGTCGGGCTGCGCCGGATCAAGGGGGAGGTCGAATATGCGCGCGACCTCGAGGAAGCTCGGCGGCGGGCCGCAGCGTTGATCGAACCGCCGCTTGTCGTCACCAGCCCGGCGTCGCTGTGACGGTTGCGCGCCGGATCCATCGGGTCGACAGGAGACGACTCGGCGGACTGCGTGCCCGAACGCCCGTGTCCTTGGGGCGACGCAGAGTGTCCTCGCAGGCATCGTCTCCCCTGTGCGCCATCCCCGAACTTGACAAGAAAGCAGCGCCGCCTAGGTTTAACGATTGAACGAGCGGTCAATCGTCGCTGCGTGGAATCGATCGACGGGGGAGAGGTTATGCGTGCGATTTCGGCGTGCTGGAAATATGGCAAATACTTCGTGGCCGCGTGGGCCATGCTGCTGGCTTGGCCACTCATGCTGATGGGCGGGCCGGCGATTTTCGGATATGTCCTCGCGCTGGGCGTCATCGCCTTGGCCGGCGACCTGCTGTTAGGCGAGGATTTCACCGACTATGCGGGGACTTATCGTTACCCCGGGCTGTTTTTCTGGTTGGAAACCGCCAGTCAGGTGATCATGATCGGCACGACGCTGATTTTTCTGTGGTCGCTGGCGTATCCGCGAGTCGATTTTCTGGGGATCGGCGCCGCCGTATCCCATCTAACGGGGACGGATCTGGCTGCGCGCCATGCCGGCAACGACTGGATCTACTATCTGTCCAGTTTTGCGATCACGGCTGCCGGCGGCGCGCTGGTCAATGTCGCCATCGCGCACAACCTGATCCACCGCACCTATGACCTCAAATCCGTCTGGGTGGGTCGGATCGGCGAAGCCTTCGGCCTGTTCACCTATTTCTCCATCCGCCACCCTTACGGCCACCACAATCTGGTGGGCACACCGGCCGATCCTGCCTGGGCGCGGCGGGGAGACTCGTTCTATGGTTTCGCGGTGCGATCCATCGTGGGTCAATACCGCATGACCTGGGCGCTGGAGCGGGAGCGTCTGCTGAAAATCGGTCGACCGGTCTGGGGCATCCACAATGCCGCGCTGCAAGGCTGGGCGATCGAGGCGGCGATCGCCGTTCTGTTCTGGATGGTCGCGGGTTGGGTCGGCGTGTTTGCGTTGCTCGGTATCGGGCTGGTCACCCACGTCATGCTGGAGTTCGCCAACTACATGGAACACTACGGCTTGGTGCGCGTTCCCAGCGAGCCGTTCCAGTACCGCCACGCCTGGAACGACAACCACCGCATGTCGCTGTGGATCGTGGCCGCCGTGCCACGTCATTCGCATCATCACGCCGACGCGCAGGTCGAACACTATGAGCTGAAACCCCTGCCGGAGGCGCCCACCACCTTGGGCGGGTATGTGGTGACGGCGCTGATTTCACTCATTCCTCCGCTCTGGCACGCGCTGATGAGCCCGCGTCTTCTGGAGTGGGACGCGCACTACGCCACATCGGCAGAGCGGCGGCTGGCCGCGGATGAAAATCTGCGCAGCGGCATCCCGCTGCTGGTGAACGCCGGCAAGCAATATTTCTCTCAGACAAGCCGGGATGACGAGCGCGCGGCGTGCGCCTGATTCCGTGTCGGAACGGCGCCGTCTCGGAAAAATCACGCAAGCCGCAAACAGGAATTGACCCGCCCGACATGGGGATCAAGCGTTCGGCGCCGCCACACGCGGCCACGTCGAGTCGCAGCGTTCTCGATATCCGGTGGAGCCCTTATTGGCCAGCACTACACACGGAGCGCGAGGGTTCGGCGCCCCGACGCAGCATTGGCCCTCATCTCTCGAGGGTGTAGATGGCGTCGACGCTCGACTGCACGCCGCTTTCGGTGCGCAGCGTCCAGCGGCGGCTGAGCGTATAGCGCGTGCGCAAGGTGCTCACCGCATTGAAGACGCCGACGCCGTAGCTGACATAAAGCCGGGGCGTGAGATAGCGTCCGACGCTCAGTTCGCTGGCCGCGGCGTCGCCCTCGTTCTTGATCTCCACATCCTGCAGTCCGAATCGGCTGCCGATGCGCTGGGCCAACAGCTCGCCGCCAGCCAGGCCGACCGCTGCCGCGACCCGGTTCATGGCCTCACCATCGCCGCCGCTGGCCTGGTTCAGCGGCCGCCCGAGCACCAGATAGGCCAGGGCATCCGACTGGGGCAGCAAGGGCTGTGAAAACACCTTCACGTCCGGCTGCTGGACCAGTCCCCGCGCCTCGACCCCGACGGTCTGTTCGCCAAATTTCCGGCTCGCGCGCAGATCGAGTCCCGGCGTGTCGAGCGGTGCTCCCGCGTAGAGAATGCGACCCCGTTCGATGGTGAGGTCCTGCCCATAGGCCCGATAGCGACCGTTGAGCACCAGTTCGCCGCTGGCCGAGGGCAAAGTCCCAGACCCCTCGTGCAAGCGGAGCTGGCCGGTGATGTCGGTCTTGAGCCCGAAGCCTTCGAAGCGCACCTTGTCCCCCAGGATCAGCCGCAGATCGAGCGCCCACGGCAGGGCGTCCTGCTCGGCCGCCGCCGTGGGTCCCAAGATCACCTCATCGCCGCTGGGTTTGACCGTGCCTTCCAGTTCCCTGGGCTTGAGCAAGGCCTCGGGCACGGTGAGCTGACCGTTCACGGCCAGCTTTTCCGGCGTGTAGCTCACCTGCATGTCGGGCGAAACGCGCACCCGGGCCTCGGCGGTGTCGGCGACCAGTACATCCCGTCCGCTCAAGCGCGCCTGCAACGCCGGGCGGCCTTGCTGCAATCCGAATTGCCCGTCGAGCGACAGGGTCGCGTTGCCGGAATCCAGCGCGCCGGACAGACGCAAGCGGTCGCCGCCGATCGGCGTGGCTTCGAGCCCGATCTTGCGCAGTTGCAGGCCCGCGACCGGAACGTCGACGGCGCCTTCCGTGAGTCGCGCGGCGCCGGAGAATTCCGGTGCCTGCCACGGACCGCGCCAGGCCAGATCGGCCGACAGGCGCCCACGGGGCTGATCGAGCTGCGTGACGAGTAGCGCCAGCGGCGCCAGTTCATCCGTTTCGAGTTGCACCCGGCCTTCCGCCGGGAGATCTGCGAGGCGTTGCCAGCGGCCGTCGTAGCTGGGAATGGCGAATCCGGCCTCCAGACGGCCCGCCGTTCCCGGCCGACCGCTCAGCCGGGCGGTGAGCCCACGCGGGGTCGCCTCCCCGGAGAGCCGAATTGCCTCGAGCGTCAGGAAGCGATCGGGCGGCAATCCCGCGATGGGGCTCTGCCGTTCGATGAGGACATCGTCCGCCTGGGCGGCGATCGTGCCGGTGATGCGCCCGGCCGTGCCTTGGGCCTCCACCGTGCCGCCGACGCGCCCGACCAGACGCCAGTCCGGACCCAGGAAGCGTTGCCAAGGCGCGAGATCGAGGTCGGTCAGTTGCAGTCGTGCGGCGAGCGACTCGGGTCGCCATTGCCCGTCGGCGCACAGGGACTGGCCAGCCTGCCGCAGACACAGCCCGGACAGCGCCGCCTGTTGTCGGCCCACTTCCACGGCCGCCGGCTGATCCAGTTGCCAAGGCGCGCCGTCCCGGGGACGCAGCACGAGCGCCGTCATCCGTCCCGTCCAAAGCGGCGCTTTCCAGCCGCCCGCGGCATCCAGTTGCACGGCCAGTGCGGGCTGCTCGGCGCTGAGCGACAAGCGGTGCGCATCCGGCCGGCCTTGTACCGTGACCTTGGCCGCATGGAGGCGTTGCTCGCCACTTTCGACCCCCTGCACCGTGGCGTTCAGGTTCAAGGGTCGTGTCCACCCGCCCCATTGCGCCGCCAGGTCGAGCGCCTCCAGGCGCGTTGTGTCGAGACGCACGTTCCCCGCTGAGGCGGTCAGCTCGATCCGCGGATCGGCGCGGGGACCCGCAGCCTCGGCCGTCAGTGCCAATCGCCCGGCGGCATCCGGCCAGAGGTCACCGAGATCGGGCGCATCCAGTCGGGCCTGCAGCCGCACCTCCTCGGCCCAGCGACCCTCACCCGAGAGTCGCGCCCGGCCGGAGCGGGCCTGCAGTCCGCTCAGCGTCCATTCGCTGCCGACACCCGCGATGGCGGCCTTTGCCTCGATCGGCCGACCCCGCAACTGTCCCTGCAGGCTGCGCACCTCGGCCTGTACCTGCAGCCCCGCCGCGTCACGCTGCCCTCGCGTGGACGCATCGAGCGCCAGCCGCCCGGGCCAGCGCGCATCGATGCCGCCCGGATCGAGACCCCGCCCCCGCACATCGAAATCCCAGGACAGCGCGGGCGCCCAGCGCACGAGGCCACGGCCCTCGACGGTCCCCTTGAGCAGACCGCGCGCCGTCAGCGCAGCGATCCGCAGCTCGGACCGATCGCCCTGGCCTGCCAACGCCACTGTGGCCGGGGCACGACCGTTGGCATAAGCGCCTTTGATGAGGGCGCGCAGCGCCAGGTCGTAGCGCGCGAGGGTGCCGCTGAGCTGCAGTTCGCCCTCGGGACTGTCGAGGGGCGTTCCCGGCCAACGCAGATCCTGCCAGGCGAGATCGGCCCGAACCGGCCGCTGATCCTCGCCGGTGAAGGGAATGTCCGCCTCTCCGCGAATCCGGCCCGCCGGGCCGTCCATGGTGAGCCGGTCGAGCCGTGCGCCCGAACGATCGAGCCGCCCGGCAAGCTCGGCCTGCCATGTCCCCTCCGGAATGCCTTCGGCGCGCCCCTTCGCCTCGATCTGGGCATCCTCGAGCGTGCCCGCACCCTTGATTTCGGCCTGCAACACGACGGTCTCGGGCACCTCCGGTCGAAACACATGGGGGCGCAGGGCGCTCGTGGTCCAGGCGGCCCGCCACTGCAGCGGGCCGAGCGGCTGGCGAAGCCGGGCGACGAGCTCGTAGGCGTAGGGCGCAGGCGCGGCATGCGCGATCCCCAGATCGGTCAGATCGCCCGCGAGCGCAAAGTCGCCCGTCCACTCGGGATATCCCGCGACGGGTGCCCGCGCCGCAAGCCGCGCCGCGAGCGGCCACCGGCCCGTCGTTTCACCGCTGCCCGCGCCGCTGACCTGCAGCCGGGGATGACCCAGCACGATCTGGCCTAACGACCAGCGGCCGGCACCCAAGGCGAACGCCTCCGCGCGGGCGTCCAGGCACTGCGGTGTGCCCGAGCCGCTCTGGTAACAGGCCTGCTGCACGTCGATCCGGTCCACGCGAATCGCGACCGGCAGGGCCAGCGGCGCGGGAGGCGCACCATCGCCTGTGGGCTGCGCTGCGGCGGGCGCCGTGACCTGATACTCAAGATCGCGAATCGTCAGCTCCGCAATGCGCAGCTGCCGCCGCAGCAGCGCTGCCGGACGCCAGGCGAGATCGATCTGGCCGACGCTGAGCGCCCAGCCCGTGCTGCTCACGCGCAATCCGGTAATGTGCACAGGACCTGCCAGTGGTCCCTCGGCACGATCGTAGTGGTAGGTCACCGGCACGTAGGGCTGCAGCAGCCGCGCCAGTCGATCGACCGCATCGGGCCGCGCGGCCAGCCAGTACGCCATGCCGCCCAGCCCCAGCAAGATCGCCAGGAGACCGAGCAAGACCCAGCGTGCCAGATGCCTCACAGCTCCGATCCCAGGCTCAGATGCAGCCGCCAGTCCGCCCCGGGATCGTCGATGGGCTGGGCCACGTCCAGCTTCAGCAAGCCCACCGGACTGCGCCAGCGCAAGCCCAGACCGGCAGCGGTCTTCAGGTCCATGTTGCCGTCATCGAAGGCGTTGCCGGTGTCGATGAACACGGCTGCGCCCCATTGCTGCCAGAGCATCTGCTCGAATTCACCGCTCGCGGTAACGAGATAGCGCCCGCCCTGTACTTGGCCCTCGGCATTCCGCGGTCCCAGTTCCTGGAAGGCATAGCCGCGCACGCTGTTGTCGCCGCCGGCAAAGAAGCGCTTCGACAAGGGCAAGTCGGCCAGCGCACTGGCCAGGGTGGCGCCGGTCTGCTGGCGCAGGATCCAGCGGCCGCGGCTTCCCGCCGGGTGCACCCAGCGCGTATCCGACAGCGCCTGGGCAAACGGCGAGGTGTCGGCAGAGATGCTGCTCAAAAGATCGAGACTCCAGCGCAGGCCGTCGCGCGGATAAAGGCGATCATCGGCACGGGTATAGGTCCAGGTAGCACCCGGCAGGAATGACAGAATCTGGTCGTCGCCACTGCCATTGGCCAATTCGAAGCGCTCGTGCTCGAGATTGAGGCGCAGGCTGCGCTGCCAGGGCGGATCGCGGTCATTGCGAGCGATGCCGACACTGGTGATCCGGCTGGTCCGATTCTCCACGCGGGTTTCGCGCAACCCGCCATTGAGGTCGAGCGAATCGGTGGCTGGGTTGTCGATCGGAATGAGGTAACTGAATTGCGCGCTGGCATCGACCTGCGCCAGTTTGATCTGACTGCGCCAGCGATGCCCCAGGCTGTTCACGCGCCTGTTGTCCCAGCCGAGCGTGCCGCGCGGACCGGTGTCCGTGCCGTAGCCGAGGCCGAATGTGTATTTGTGCCGATTGTTGGGATCGAGCTCCACTTCGATGGGCACGGCGCCGTCCACCGCCTGCTCGGGATGAGGCACGACCTCGACCCGGGAGAAGTACTCGGTATCGTCGAGCGCGTACTGCAGGTCGAGCAGTTGACGCACGTTGTAGTAATCCCCCGTCTCGAAGGGCACGAAACGCGCCAGAAATTCGGGATTCAGGATGTCCTGCTGCAGGCGGACGGGGCCGAAGGTGTAGCGCGGACCGGTGTGCAGCGTGAGTCGCACGACCGCCGTGCCCGCCGCCGGATCGACACGCAGTTCGGCCGGATCGAAGGCCGCATCGAGGTAGCCTGTCGAGAGGGCGCGGCGGCGCAATCGCGTCTTGCCGTCCTCGTAGCGACGATGGTCCGCCACATCACCGGGCTTGAGCGGGAAGCCCGCCACGATGGCGCGCAGATCCGGATCGTTCTGTCCTTCTCCGGCGAGCTGGACGTCGCGTTCAGCCACCCGAACCGGCTGGCCGGGGTCGATCGTGTATCGCGCGACCCAGGCGTTCGATTCGGCGGTCAGCGTGCTCTGGATCGTCGGGCGATACAACCCGAAAGGACGCAAGGCCTGCTCGATTTCCCCTTCTGCCTGCAGATGGAGTCGGCGCAGGCGCGCCTCTGACATGCGCGCAGCGTCTTCCTGGAGGATGCTGAGCGTCGCCCGGACATTGCTCTCGACATCGCCCTCGACCCCCTGGATCTGAACGTCAAGGACGACGGCCCAAGCCGGCGCGAGCCACGCCCATAACACGATGCCCGAGATGCGCGCGCGCCGTCGTCCGGAAAAAAGCATTCCATCTCCACTCGACTCGGAAAGCGTGAGTGCGCCGGCGCACTACTCGCAGGCAGGGCTTGCCCGGACCGGCGCCGGATCAGGCAACGTGGACAGGGTCTTGCCAATCAACGCCGTCCACGCCGGATCACCGCTCTGAGCCCGCAACCGCCCCAAGACGGCAGCCGCATCGACATCCTGCCGTCCTTCGAGACCATAGAACCGCTCCGTGAGTTCCGGACTTTGGCCCTCGATCAACCGATAGCTACCCAAATAGGCGACCTCGCCCGCCCGCACGACGACGCAACGCCCGGCACTGGCCTTGCGGTTGAACCAGTAGGGGCGCCGGCCATCACTGAAGCCGGCGAGCACATAGCGACCAGGCTTCAGATCAGCAAGCAGGAAGTCGCCGTTCTCGTCCGGGTAGGCCTTGGACGTGGTGATGTTCATGGCCCATCCAGCTCCCTCCGGCAAAATCAGCACGGCGTAGGGCCGTGTCGCCATACCGGTGAGCTGGCCGGCGACGGCGCCCGTCCCGGCGGCTGGCGGCCGGGCAAATGGATCCGTGGCGCAGGCCGTGAGCAACAGCATGCAAAACAGGACGAAGCAGCGTTTCAACATCGACGAGGTCTCCTGCGAATTTTCAGGAACTATACCCGGGGCCGGCGCGAAAAACCGTATGCACACGCTGCTTGCGCCCACCTGACGTCCGCGCCCAGCCGTCATGCCGGCTGGGTTAAAATGCGCTCATGACGGACGTGACGGCTTTGCTGGAAGGACTGAACGGCGCCCAGCGCGAAGCGGTGTGCGCGCCCGCTGGCGCCGTGCTGGTGCTGGCGGGCGCGGGAAGCGGCAAGACCCGCGTGCTGGTCCATCGCGCCGCCTGGTTGATGACGGTGGAAGGCGTCTCGCCCTACGGCATTGTGGCCGTGACCTTCACCAACAAGGCGGCCGGTGAGATGCGTGCGCGCCTGCAGCGCTGGGTGAGCCTGCCGGCCGGCACGCTGTGGATCGGCACCTTCCACGGCCTCTCGCACCGCCTGCTCCGCCAGCATGCGCGCGAAGCGGGCTTGCCCGAAGGCTTCCAGATTCTCGACAGCGACGACCAGCGCCGGCTGATCAAGCGCGTGCTGCGCAACCTGGAACTGGATGAGACGCGCTGGCCGCCGCGGCAATGCCAGGCCTTCATCAACGCGCAGAAGGAAGAGGGCCTGCGAGCGCGCGACGTGGCCTCCGGTAACGATCCGGCCCACGGCCAGATGCTGCGCGTCTACGAGGCCTATGAAGCGGCCTGCGAGCGCGCGGGGCTGCTCGATTTCGCGGAACTCCTGCTGCGCAGTTTCGAGTTGCTGCAGCGCAATCCGACGCTGCTCGCCCACTACCGTCAGCGCTTCGGGCATCTGCTGGTGGACGAGTTTCAGGACACCAACACCCTGCAATACCGCTGGCTGCGCCAGCTCGCCGGCGCGCACGGCCAATTGTTCGTGGTGGGCGACGACGACCAGTCCATCTACGGCTGGCGCGGCGCCCGCGCCGATCACCTGCAGCGTTTCCTGAGCGACTATCCGCAGGCCCAGGTGATCCGACTGGAGCAGAACTATCGCTCGACCGCGACCATCCTCGAGGCCGCCAATGCGCTCATCGCCCGCAACAGCGACCGGCTCGGCAAGACGCTCTGGACCGAAGGGGCGCGCGGCGAGCCGATCCGCTGCTATCGCGCCTTCAACGAGCGCGACGAGGCCGACTTCGTGGTCGAAACGCTCAAATCCCGGGCCGCCGCGGGCACGCCGCGGCGCGAGATGGCGGTGTTGTACCGGTCCAACGCCCAGTCGCGCGTGCTGGAAGAGGCGCTGATCCAGGCGCGCATGCCCTACCGCGTGTACGGCGGCCTGCGCTTTTTCGAGCGCGCCGAAATCAAGGACGCGCTGGCCTATCTGCGCCTGACCCAGAACCGCGACGATGACGCCGCCTTCGAGCGGGTGGTCAACACGCCGCCGCGCGGCATCGGCGTGCGCACCCTCGAAAGCCTGCGTCAGGAAGCCCGCACGGGTGGCCTCACGCTGTGGCAGGCGGCGCGCCGCTTCAGCGGCAGCCGCACTGCGGCGGCCCTGGGGGGGTTTCTACAGCAGATCGATGCGCTGGCCCGGGCCATCGACGGTCTGCCGCTGGGCGATCAGGTCGCCGAGGTCATCCAGCGCAGCGGCCTGATGGCCCATCACGGCGCCGAGAAAAGCGAACAGGGCCAGGGGCGGCAGGAAAACCTGCAGGAACTGGTGCGCGCCGCGAGCGGCTTTACCGTCGACCCGGACGCCGGACTCTCGCCCTTGACCGAATTTCTCACCCACGCCGCGCTCGAGGCAGGCGAGATGCAGGCGGCCAGCGGCGAGGACGGCATTCAGCTCATGACCCTGCACGCCGCCAAGGGGCTGGAGTTCAAGGTCGTGTTCATCACCGGTCTGGAGGAAGGGCTGTTCCCTCACCAGCGGGCGCTGGAGGATGCCTCCGGCCTCGCCGAGGAACGCCGGCTGTGCTATGTCGGCATGACGCGCGCGATGCAGACCCTGTATCTCAGCCATGCGGAAAAGCGCCGGCTCTATCAAAGCGAGCAGTACACCATCCCCTCGCGCTTTCTCGACGAGATTCCGCCCGAGTGCATCGAAGCCATCCGTCCGCGGGTGGAGGTATCCCGGCCCATCAGCTTCAGCGCGCCGCTCCCCGGCGCCGTCTCGGGTGGCTTCCGCCTCGGCCAGAGCGTGCGTCATGCGCGCTTCGGTGAGGGCGTCGTGTTGGCCTTCGAAGGGGCCGGCGAGGCGGCGCGCGTCCACGTCAATTTCCGCAGCGCCGGTCCCAAATGGCTGATCACCAGCTTTGCCAAGCTGGAAGCCGTATGATCCGGCAAGAGGTTGGCGCTTGCCCGCGCTGTACTTGACATGTCCTTCGGTTTGCACAAAAAGTCGATAGATCAATTTTCCGTCACGTCCACAATGCTCGAACGATTGGGGGAAGGCGATGTTGGACGTTCGGAAGAAACTCAAGAAAATTGAAGATCTGCTCAATCAGAATTCGATTGACGCCGTTTCCTACGCCGCCCTTGAAGCGCGCCTCGCGATTGAGATCTTGGGTTATGAGAGACTCAAGATTTCGTTTGGTTATATATCTTTTGCTGATCTTCGTGGATGGAAGCCAAAAGATGTGGTCGAGCAAGTAGCGAAATAAGCAAATGAACCGCCCCGGTTTTTCCGGAGGCTCCAACTCTTGAGAAGATGGAGCCATGA
>DAOKZK010000053.1:0-17532 GCA_035325645.1 Candidatus Macondimonas sp.
CGCCTGAGCGCGCACCGCACCGCCGCGCTGCAAATCGAAGTGGCCCGGCATCCGCAGGTGGCGCTGGCCGCGCTGGCGCATGGGCTGGTGCAGCGCGTCCTGCAGGACGGCTACGCGGTGGAACTGCCTATCGGCATCAGCGTGCGCCAGCAGGACCGGCTGGACGCCTACGCACCCGACTGGCCGGAATCGCCCGCCGCCGTCGCCTTGCGCGAACTGCAACAGGCATGGGGCGAACGGCTGCCGGAGGACAGCGCCGAACTGTTCGCCGCGCTGCTCGCCATGCCGCAGGACGAGCTGGTGCAACTGCTGGCCGTGTGCGTGGCCGCCAGCGTGGACGCGGTGACGCCGCGCGCCGCGCAGGCCGCGCCCGGCGCGGAACTGGCGCAGGCGGTGGGGCTGGACATGGCCGCATGGTGGAAGCCAACCGCCGAAGGCTACTTCAACCATGTGCCCAAGGCTGTGATCCTCGATGCCGTGCACCAGTTCGCACCGTCGCACGTCACCCGCCTGTCCAAGCTCAAGAAGGCCGACATTGCCAGCGAAGCCGAGCGGCTGGCGCAGGGTACGGGCTGGATGCCCGCCCCGTTCGCGGCCGAGAGCAGCACCGCGCAGGAGGATACGCAGGAGACAGTGCCACAGGACGAGGCCACCGCCGACGCGGAAGAAGCGGCCGACACGCTGGCCGCATGACGTAGCCGTGTGACACATGGCCCCGGCGCAGGTCGCGCCGGGGCTTTTTCCTGCACTTCAAAATCCGGGCGCGGCAGATTTGCCGCGCCCGGTTTCCAACGGCCAAAGCAAAAGCGCCCCGTCGCCGCCTTGAACTAGGCGGCGACGGGGCGGCGCACCAGTGCCTGGTGCGCAGTTCGGCAATCGACGCCCGCTGACGCGGGCACGGTTTTCGGGCGCCCCGCCACGGTGGGCGGGACGCCGCAGCACGCTGCACCTTGCTGAGCCCGGTTGTGCGAAAGCGTGCCGTCCTCGACGCTGACGGCGGGCTGTCCGGGCCATCACGCCGACCTGTTCACCGACATGCCCCACGGCCTCGCCATGACACATCCATGCCACGCCTCAAGCCGTCCACCGCGGGATGCGGGGGGTATTCACGCCTGTCGTTGCGGGGTGGACCTTGCCAGCATCCGGGTGCGTGCCGGCGAAGCCTTCATGCGGAGCGCCGAGCCGGCCATTGCTCCATTCGGATCGGTTCGGCCCGTTGCGTCCTTGGTTCGTTGTGAATCCTGGCGGGGGCACGACTGCGCCTCGGGCTTATGGCTGCAACCGTCCGGCGAAAACAATTTCCCCTGCGCTGCGCGCATTCCTCGCGAAGCAAATTCTTTTCGCCTCCCGGTCCTCCACGCTGTTTCGGCCGCTACGCGATGCAGCCCGCCCGTCCCCCGCCGACCGGATCACAACAAGGACGCGATGGGCGCGACCTTGCTAACCCGAAAGGAGCAAACATCATGGCCAACATCGGCACCTTCACCGCAAACGACAACGGCTTCACCGGCACGCTTCGCACCCTGACGCTCAACGTCAAGGCCAAGTTCGTCCCCAACGACAAGGGCAACAGCGAGAACGCCCCCGACTTCCGCATCCAGGCGGCGGGCGGCTACGACATCGGCGCGGCATGGAAGAAGACCAGCGAGGCCGGACGGCCCTACCTGTCGGTGAGCCTGGACGATCCGTCGTTCCCGGCGACCATCTACGCCCGCCTGATCGAGGAAGAAGACGGCACGCACACCCTGATCTGGTCGCGCAGCAAGCCACAAGCGGCCTGACGGCCGCCCCGGCGCCCCGTCCACCGTGGCGGGGCGCCGTGCTGCTCATCGCAGCACCGCGCGCCTACGGCGCGTCGCGTTCCTGATCCAACACGGACGCCAACTCCTGCCGCACCTGCGCCAGCAGTTGGTCGGTCTTGCGCTCGCTGCCGCCGGCATACGCCAGCGTCAGCAGCGTGAGCGGGTGAATGTCCATGACCTCGCACAGCTCGGCCACCTTGCTCAAGGTCGGACTTTTCAGGCTGCGCTCCAGCGAACTCATATACGTGCGGCTCGACACGTCGGAGAACGCTTCCTGGCTCAGGCCACGCGCTTTCCTGACTGTCTTCAGTGCCGCCGCAAATGAATTCTTCGCTGTCATCCAGTGGTTTCCCCAAAACCCAAGATGACAGCCCATTGCGCCCTATAGGACTACAATCTATAGTGTTCATTTCATTCCAGGCCCATGTGTTTTAGTGTCTTTACTGAAATGCGCATGCGTGGATCGCGCCAAATTCAGGGAGCCGTATTCGTGTTTTTCGTGGCTTCCGTGATTCCGGCTTTGCGACTTCACGATTCCGCGTGCAAGCGCATCCGTGCATCGTCGGTTTCTTATAGTCGCGTACCGCTTGCCCGGCTCACCGCGCAGCGGAGCAAGCCTTTCGAGAGGGTGCGGCCGTGAAGGTTCTCATCACCGAGGAACAGCGCACGCAACTGCTCGCCAACGGGCACGCCCGCGCTGCGGGTGAGGACATCGACCCCCGGCCTGTCGTAAGGATGTTCACCCCGGATGCGCACGCCACCTGGCTGCTGACCGCGCTGGACCCGGCCGATTGCGATACGGCCTATGGCCTGATCGACCTGGGCATCGGAATGCCGGACCTGGGCACGGTGAAGCTCTCCGAGCTGACGGCCATCGTCGGGCCGCGCAAGCAGCCCATCGAGCGCGACCTGTACTTCGTCGCCACGCGCACGCTGTCGGAATACACGCGGCTGGCGCAGCGCAACGGGTCGATCATCGACTGACCGGCGTGCTGACCCGTTCGGGCAGGTCGGCGCAGCACCGCCAAGTGGAGCGCATTGTGTCTATTTCGGTCTGGTTTCAGACCGTCCGTGCATCAATCGGCACTCATGCACCGGAGCGGTGCGGCAAGACCAAAACAGTCCTGATCCCTGGCGCAGCTTTCGGCAAGGTATCCCATGCCGCGCACCATCTGTGGCCGCGCGGCCGTCGCATTCGGACGATCCGTGCAATACCCTGGAGCCGATCGGTCTTGACACCACCAGCTTAGCGAATACCTGTGACGATACGCCGATGACACCGTAGCTCCCCCTGACGCCCGTGGCGACGAGTCCTGCTGTCCGACAGGAGGCCGCGTCATGGCAGAGCCCGATCATTGGCATCCCGGTGCCGCCTACCTCTACGTCCTGCACCTGGACGGCCCCGCGCTGGCGTGGGAGTACCTGCGCCGCCACCCCGGTTATCGGCGCGACTGGCAACGCCGCCGCCGTCATCCCGAAACGGCACAGCGCTGGGGGCTGCGCCTGCTGGAAAATCCTGTCCTGGATGCGCGTGACGCGCATCCCGCCTGGTTTCCCGACCACGATGGCGTGGTGCAGGTCTATCCCGATGCCGACCCGCCACCGGATGCGCAGCGTTTCGCGTTCTGGCACATCCCCGGCCGCAAGCACCTGATCCACGATGGCCGGCGGCTGGTACTCGCCAGCCGCTGGGCAGGCTGTTGCCTGCGTCTGGCCTTTGCGCCCGACCTGATGGATGGCATGGCCTGTGCTTATGCGATGCGTGCCTCACCCGATCCTTGTTCGCGCTGCCGCGCGCTGGTGGGCGAACTGGACAAGCTCATGATCGCCACCGCGCCGGTGGCCCTGGCCGGGCCGCGTCCCTCGACGACCGCGTTGCTGGAGCTGCACACCGTGCAGGCGCTCGATGGTGTGCTCGCCGGCTCCTCCCTGCGCACCGTGGCCCAGGTGCTGTTCGGCGCGGGGGCCACCCGCCACGACTGGCACGCCGACGGCGCGCTGCGTGCCCGCGTGCGCCGCCTGGTCCGGCGCGGCCAGGCCCTGATGTGCGGCGGCTATCGCCGCCTGGTACAGCTTCCCGCGCTTGAACAGGGACGTTCTGCCGCTCGCGCAAAACGTCCCTGAGCAAGACGCCTTGCTTTTCTGAGACTGCCTCCATCCGGCCGCGCTGTCGCGGTCGGCGATTCAGACCGATGGAGGTTCACGCCATGAGACCCGCACCGCTGCGGCCGCAAGCCGCCCCCGCTGCCCAGCAGCAACCCGCCCAGCCTTCGCGTTACCTGACCAACGACGAAGCCGCCGACTACCTGCGCCTGTCGCCGCGCACGCTGGAGAAGCAGCGCGTGATCGGCGGCGGCCCGCGCTTTCGCAAGTTCGGCCGCCGCGTCATGTACGCGGTGGCCGACCTCGACGCCTGGGCCGATGCGCGCAGCTTCGAGGCCACGTCCGACCCCGAGTACGCCGAACGCCATGCCGGCGATTACCGCGATGGCCGCTGACAGCCGGCGCGCGGGTGGCCCTCGTCGTGTCCAGCTCGGAGAAGGAGCGCGAACAGCTCGACCTGTTCCGTGCGCTGCCGGGCGACATGGCGCCGCGCGACGCACAAGACCTGATGGCCTATCCATTCTTCTCGCTGGCGAAATCGCGGCGCACCGCGCCGATCGACTTCCGCTCCGGCGGCATCACCGTGCGCGTGGAAGGCACGCAGGAACACGGCATCGCCACCATCTGGGATGCCGACATCCTCATCTGGGCCGCAAGCCAGATCGTCGAAGCGCGCGACGCGGGCATTCGCCCGTCGCGCAGGATGCAGGCCACGCCTTACGAGATCCTGCGCTTCATCGGCCGCGGTACCTCGCTGCGCGACTACCAGCGCCTCAAGGCCGCGCTAGATCGCCTGCAATCGACCACGATTGCTACCTCGATCCGCGAGACGACCGGGCGGCGCCTGCACCGCTTCTCGTGGATCAACGAGTGGAAGGAGCGGACGGACGCCAAGGGCGCGCCGCTCGGCCTCGAACTCATCCTGCCAGACTGGTTCTTTGCCGGCGTGCTGGACGAAGCGCTGGTGCTGACCATCGACCGGGCCTACTTCAAGCTCACCGGAGGCATCGAGCGCTGGCTGTACCGCCTGGTGCGCAAACACGGCGGCAAGCAGCGCGACGGCTGGCAGTTCGACTTCCCCTACCTGTATCGCAAGTCAGGCAGCCTGGCGCAACCCCGCGACTTCGCCCGCGACCTGCGCCTGTTGGCCGCCCGGCAGTCGCTGCCGGGCTACGTGCTGTCCGTCGAACGCTGGCCCGGCGAGCCGGAAGTCCTCGCCTTCCGTCCCGTGCCGTCCACGGCACGTTGATAACCGTGGGGATGAAAACGGGACAAGCTGTGAATGGGCTCGTGCTATCGGGCGCGCCGGGACTCGTGCTATCAGGCGCACCCGTATCGTGCTATCAGGCGCGCAAATCGCAGCTAACGTCAGCGGCCGCAAGGGTTTTTCCGGCCCTTAACTTTATATCTAACTTTAAAAGCTATCTAACACATACCAATAACTTGTTATTGGCGCGGTGGATAACCGCCCAAGCTCAACAGCAACAGCGTTTTTCAGGCCGATCATCGAGCCGTCTTCCGCAACGGAGGACGGCACCATGATCGTCGCCTTGCTCAATCAGAAAGGCGGTGTGGGCAAGACCACGCTCGCCACGCACATCGCCGGTGAACTCGCGCTGCGCGGTCAACAGGTCATCCTGCTGGATGCCGACCCGCAAGGCTCATCACTGGACTGGACACAGCGGCGCAGTCAGCAGGGCCTGCCGCGCCTGTTCAGTGCCGTGGGCCTTGCCCGCGAAACGCTGCACCAGGAAGCGCCGGAACTCGCACGGCGCTGCGATCACATCGTCATCGACGGCCCGCCACGCATCGCCGCACTCGCGCGCTCCGCGCTGCTGGCGGCCGACCGCGTGCTGGTGCCGGTGCAGCCGAGTCCCTACGACCTGTGGGCGTCTGCCGAAATGGTGGCGTTGATCCGCGAAGCGCAAGTGTTCCGGCCGGCGCTGCGCGCGGCCTTCGTCATCAACCGGCGTGTCGTGCGTACCGTCATCGGACGCGAAGCGCGTGGCGCGCTCGCTGAACAGCCGCTGCCCGCACTGCACGCTGAAATCCGCCAGCGCATCGTCTTCGCCGACAGCGTGGCCGCCGGCCGGCTTGCCCGCGAAACCGTGCCCGACAGCATGGCCGCACGCGAAATCACCGCGCTGGTGGACGAGCTGCTGCGGTGGCTGCCATGAGCAAAGAGCGCGGCAAACGCATCGCCATCGGCGCGCGTCCGCCCGCGAATCCCGAGGCCGAAGCCTGGATTCGCCAGGGCGACGCCAATGGCGTGCAGAAAGGCGACCTCTACACCGCACGCCTTACGCTCGACATCACACCGGCCATGCGCGCACGCATCAAGGTCTCGGCCTTCACGCAGGGCGTGACAGTGGCCGAGTTGCTGCGCGCGTTGCTGGAACGAGAGTTCCCGGAGAAGACGCCATGACCCTCGCCACGCGGACGGCCACGGTCGCGCCGCCACCGTCACCTCAGCCGCTCGCCGCGCTCGACAGCCGCGTGCCGATAACGCGTGTATCGCTCGCCTACATCGCGCAGCGCATCAATCTCTATCTACGCTTCGGCCATCCGGCGCGCACCGTGCAGCTCGACCGCTGGCGGCGCTGCGCGGTGTTTCTGCCGGCAGCGATCTTCTGCCGCATCCGCTGGGAGGCGAACGACTACGGCACCGTGCGCTGGCAGCTCATGGTGCTGCAAGCCTGCACGCCGCTGGATGCCATGCAGAGCATTCCCGGCATTCGCCCCGGTGCACGCATCCTGCTGCATGCCGAAGGCGAACAGAAAGTGCGATCTGTGCTTGCACAGATCGACACCATCGAAGCGCTGCACATCGAGCCTGCCGACGTGTCGCCCGTGTACTGGCGCACACTGGGCAATCGTCTGGCCGCACGCCTGCCGCTGCCGGATTACACCGCCGAACGGCACGCGGCCTGGCTGGCCGGGAGGGCATTGCGATGACGACCGCGGCCACGCCGTCAACCGCCGTTCCTCGCTCGCGCTTGCGCGCTCGCATCGCCCTGGCTGCACTCGCTACCTGCGGCCTCGCTGCGCTGGCCTGGACAGCCTTCGTGCAACCGTCGGCGCGCATCGTCTACAACCCGTCCGACAGCGTGCCGGTCGGCTGGTATCGCATCGACCCCGCCGACTCGCTGCCACGTCCGTTGTCCGTGGGCAGCATCGTGCTGACCACCTTGCCGGCAGACGCCGCCGCGCTGGCCGCGCAGCGCGGCTACCTGCCGTCGCACGTTCCGCTGCTCAAACGTGTCGGCGCGGTCGCATCGCAACACGTCTGCATCGTCAATGGCAGCGTGCGCATCGACGGCGTGCCGGTGGCCGCCGTGCTGCGCGCCGACCGCTGGGGCCGGCCGCTGCCATCCTGGCCGCAGTGCAGGCAGCTCGCCCAGGGCGAACTGTTCCTGCTCAGCGCCACCAATCCGGCGTCCTTCGACAGCCGCTATTTTGGGCCGGTCAACGCATCCGCCGTGCTCGGCGTCGCGCGACCGATCCGTCTGGAGCCACAGCCGTGACAGCGCATGTCCTTGCGCCGTTCGACGTGCAGCCTTCGCGTTCATGCCGGTGCAGCGCGCGTGCATTCGCACCGCGCCTCGCCCGGCATTCCCCCGTGCAGACAGCTTGCCCCGAGCGCGCCATGCCGCAGGCATGGCTGGCGCTCGCCGGCGGCCGAGCTGCGCCTTGCGCAGCGCCGCCGGGGCATCGCACCCCCGTGCCGTCAGGCCGGGGGAAGATGCAGGGCAAGATTGAAGGGTGCGGCACTCTCGTGCGCACAAAGCCAGTCTGCACGGGGGGGGGGCGCGGCACGCGCCCTATCGCGGCACCGTGCCGCGAACAGCGCCAATGCCGCATGGGCATTGGCGAAAGCGCGTGCATCGCGCCCTCTGGCGCGCTGCACTTCGCCGGAGCCGCCGCATGAACCGGCGCAGCGGCGACGACGCCGACCGCTTCCGCCTTCGTCCCGGCGCGCCGAAGAATCGCGGCGACGCCTTCGTCTCCAAGGTGCTGCGCCAGGCCAGCAAAGCGGCCAACGCCACCGGCGGCAAGCGCGGCAAGGTGCCCGGCTCGCGACTGGGGCGTGGCCACGTCGCCGCGCGCTTCACCGGGCAGTCGCTCTCCGCGAACTCGCGCCGCGTCACCGTCAAGGTGCGGCTGGTGTATCTCAAGCAGGCCGGCCCGCGCTCGACCATCACGCACCTGCGCTACATCGAGCGCGAAGGTGTCGGCCGCGACGGCGAACCGGGGCAGGCGTACAGCGCGACGACCGACGACGCCGACCTGACCGCCTTCGAGGAACGCGGCCGAGACGACCGGCACCAGTTCCGCTTCATCGTCTCGCCGGAAGATGCCGCCGAGCTGGACGACCTGCGGCGCTACACCCGCGACCTGATGAACCGCATGGAAGCCGACCTGGGCACGCGGCTGGAGTGGGTGGCGGTCGATCACTGGAACACCGACAACCCGCATACCCACGTCGTGCTGCGCGGCAAGGACGACACCGGCAAAGACCTCATCATCTCGCAGGACTACATCACGCGCGGCATGCGCGAGCGCGCCGCCGAACTTGCCACCGAATGGCTCGGACCGCGCACTGAGCTGGAGATCCAGCGCGCCATGCAGCGCGAAGTCGATCAGGAGCGGTGGACCGGGCTGGATTGCAGCTTGCAGCGCGAGGCCGTGGATGGCCTGGTGCATGTCGAACGCTTCAACGAACCCCGGCTGCAACGCCAGCGCCTGTTGCTGGTGGGCCGCCTGCAACGCTTGCAGCGCATGGGGCTGGCGAGTGAGCCGCGGCCCGGCGTGTGGGCGGTCCATGCCGATGCCGAGCCGACCTTGCGCGCTATGGGCGAGCGTGGCGACATCGTCCGCACCATGCAGCGGGCGATGGGCGGAGCACAGCGCGAGCTGGCCGTGTTCGAGCCGGGCGAGAACGCGCGCTCGATCATTGGCCGCGTCGCCGCCAAGGGCCTGGCCGACGAGCTGTACGACAAGGGCTACCTGGTGCTCGACGGCATCGACGGCAAGGCACACTACGTCGCACTGCCGGCCAAAACCGAGCTGGAGCAGTACCCGGCCGGCGCGGTGGTGGAAGTCAAAGGTTCGGCCAGCGTGCGTGCGGCGGACAGGACCATCGCCGCGCTGGCCGCCGATGGCCTGTACCGCACCGATCAGCACCTTGCCCATGCCAAGGCACAGGCCACACCCCGCCGCGATCCCGCCGAGGTGGTGGCGGCCCATGTCCGCCGGCTGGAAGCCCTGCGCCGCGCCGGCATCGTCGTGCGCCTGGGCGAAGGTGTCTGGCAAGTGCCGGCCGACCTGCCCGAACAGGGCCGGCAGTACGACGCGCAGCGCGCTGGCGGCGTGGCGGTGGAGCTGAAATCCCACCAGCCCATCGAGCGGCAGGCCCGCGTGATCGGCGCCACCTGGCTGGACCAGCAGTTGATCGGCGGAGGCCAGGGCATCGGCGAGTCGGGCTTCGGTGGCGAGGTCAAGAATGCGCTGCAACAGCGCGCCGACTTTCTCGAAGAACAGGGGCTGGCCGAGCGGCGCGGCCAGCGCATCGTCCTCGCCCGCAACCTGCTGGCGACACTGCGCAACCGCGATCTGACCCAGGCGGCACAGACCATCACCACCGAAACCGGCCTGGAGCACCATCCGGTGAGTGACGGCGAGCGCGTCAGCGGCGTCTACCGGCGTAGCGTGGTGCTGGCCAGCGGGCGCTTTGCGATGCTCGATGATGGCAAGGGTTTCAGCCTGGTGCCCTGGAAGGCGGTGATTGAGCAACGGCTAGGTAGCACACTCGCAGCTACTGTCCGTGCGGGACATGTGACCTGGGAAATCGGGAGGCAACGTGGCCCCACAATTTCATAAGGCGAGTCGGTCCCCTCTGTACGGTGGTGGCGATGCTGGGCGCTTAAATGTGTTGCCGCTTTTCCTCGGTTCTTGGTAACATGGTGAAATGGTGCATACTTTTATCAGACATAGGCTCATGGTGGTGGCGTTGCTACTTGCAACGTTCGTTGCCATACCTGTGGCTGACATGTTTCTGTGTGCATCCGAGAGCGTAGATACTCACTATGTCATGGCGGATTCTCACGATGAGAGTGAGGATAGCCAGAGCAATGGTTCCGACTCAGACAGTGGTCATGACGCCTGTAGCCATGGGCATTGTCACCATATTTATGCTCACATTCCCCCGGGCGCGGCCCCCAAAACCGAGCCCCTCAATTCGACGCACCGGTGGCCAGCCAGTGACGCCCTTGCGTCTCGCACTCCTGACAGGTTGATGCGCCCACCCAAAGCCTGACGACTCCCGGCTGCACCCTTCGTGCGGCCGTTTCGTCAACTCATTCAGCTTTGGGAGTTTCCTCATGTTCACGTCGTTCAGTCGACCGCAGTGGGCGGTTGGCTTTGCTGTGGCTGTTACAGCGGTCTTATTCGCATTACCTTCTCGGGCCGAGCCGGCTCCGCCCTATGAAGCATTGATCGAGAGCCTCGATCGCATCCCCATCACGGTTGAAGCGGAGGCGTTGCTCGACGCTGCCAATGCGCGCGCGCAACAGGCGCGGGCTTTGCCCAATCCCTCTGTCTCCGTGGAAACCGAAAACGTTTACGGTCGCGGTCCCTTTTCCGGCTACGACGCTGCGGAATCAACATTCTCCATCAATCAGCCATTGGAGCTGTGGGGCCAGCGAGGCGCACGTATCGGTGCCGCACAGGCGGAAGCTAAGGTCGCGGCGCTGCGGCGTGATCAAACACAGTGGACGGTCGCTGGCAGTCTTGCGCTGATCTATTCCGAAGCGGAAGCGGCTTCCCTGCAATATGAACTGGCTGTCGAGGCGCTGGAACTGACGGAAGCGGACGCGAACGCAGTCATGCTGCTGATCGAAGAAGGTCGGGAACCCTCACTGCGCGGCATCCAGGCGAACAGTGAAGTTGAATCTGCCCGTGCTGCAGTGGACGAAGCGCGGGCGAACCGCGATGCCGCATTTGCCAGACTGACTGCTGCCGCGATGCTGGTCCAGCCAGTGACCGCCATCGAACCCAGTCTATTGAACCGCTCCCCTGATGCCTCCTTTCAG
The DNA here is from genome assembly GCA_035325645.1 of Candidatus Macondimonas sp. Taxonomy (GTDB): domain Bacteria; phylum Pseudomonadota; class Gammaproteobacteria; order UBA5335; family UBA5335; genus Macondimonas. Next base: position 10,997 of record DAOKZK010000053.1, read on the forward strand.
GCCATGGGCAATCCTCTCACCGTTCAGATTGCCGAGGCAGAACTGGAGGCCGCGAATAAATCGGTGAGTGTCGAGCGGTTGCGTGCGCGTCCTGCGGTAAGCGCGTCGCTTGGTGTGCGGAGGTTCCAGGAATACGACACGGAGGCATTCACCTTCGGCATCAATGTATCTCTCCCCTTGTTCGACAGAAACAAGGGCGCGATCAGTGCTGCCCGTGCAGAGGAACGTGCCGCAGCAGCCAGGTTGACCACAGCAAAGCTGCAAACCCAGGCGAATCGCAGTGCTGCCCAAGCCCGTCTTGATGCGTCCATTACCCGCATACGTGCTGCCGACAAAGGCGTTGCTTCGGCGGAGGAAGCCTACCAACTCGCGCGTGCGGGGTTCGACGCCGGGCGTATCTCGCAACTGGAGCTGCGCAGTATCCGATCGGCTCTGATCAGTGCACGCAATACGGCCGTCAATGCGCGGTTAGCGCGCGTCCGCGCGGAAGTTGAACTCGCAGGCCTTGATGGCCGCGCTCCATTCTGAGGAAGCATTCATGAACTCAACAAAAAACCGGCTCCTCATTGGAGCAGCTTTACTGATCGCCCTAGGGCTTGGCTTCGGCGTCGCCCAATTCGTGCCGCATGCGGAGCATGAAGCGCAGGCCGAGGATGGTGATCATGCCTCTCATGACGAGGGTCATGAAGAAGATGGAGGACACGATGACCACGACGAACACGAGGGAGAGTCGACAGAAGAAGGTGTTGTCGCACTGACGGAACAGCAGATCAAGGCGTCGGGCATCGGTATCGTCAACGTCAGCCGTGGCGGAGGGAATGAATATCGACTGTCAGGCCGCGTTGAACCGGCGGTTGACGCCAAGGCCATTGTCGCCGCGGTCACCAGCGGCCGGGTTGAACAGATTCTCGTTGCTACCGGTGCCTCAGTAGAGGTTGGCCAATCGCTGGCGATCATCGTCAGCGGCGAAGCCGCCACATTGCGTGCCAACGCCGATGCCGCGGTGGCAGAGGCGGAGGCAGCGCGACTTGTCTATCAACGGGACCTGAATCTCGTTGCGCAAGGCATCGTCGCCCGCCAGGAGATGGAGGCATCCCGGGCACGGTCTCTTGCCGCCGACGCAGCGGCGAGGGCAGCGCAGGCGCAAGTCGCCGCCAGTGGATCACCTGATACCTCGGGGCGGCTCACCATCAACAGCCCGATTGCCGGCATCGTCAGCGCCGTGAATATCACCCCCGGTGGGGTTGTGGCGGCCGGCGGCGCTGTGGCGGAAATCGCAGACCCGGCCCGGGTGGAACTGGTGTTCAACGCGCCTCCGGCGCTGGCATCCGAAGCTGTCACGGGAACCCGCATCCACGTGACGGGAGCCTCCCGCAACTTTGAAGCTGTCGTGGTCGGCGTTGCTGCCAATGCGCGTGAGCAAAGCGGCGCAACGGTTATCCGAGCGCGATCAACTGCCGGAGATTTGCCGCCGGCTGGTTCACCTGTAACGGCCATTGTCGTCACGGATAGGCAGGAAGACGGACTCGCCGTACCTGCCGACGCCGTGCAAACGGTGGAAGGGCAATCCGTCGTATTCGTGGTTGAGGACAGCGGATTTCGCGCCACGCCGGTGCTTGTCGGTCGGCGTGCGGGTGGGTTCATTGAGATCCTCAATGGCCTGTCCGGCGACGAACGCATTGCTGGCATCAATGCCTTCCTGTTGAAAGCCGAACTCGCCAAGGGCGAGGCCGAGCACGGTCATTGAGGCGAATCCCATGTTCAAAACCATTATTGAGAAATCAGTCCAGTTTCGCTGGGCTGTGGTGTTCGCCGCCACGCTCGTCATGGCCTACGGGTTGTTTCAGCTCAGCAGGCTTCCCATCGATGCAGTTCCGGACATTACCAATCGTCAGGTGCAGATCAATACCGTCGCACCTGCGCTGGCGCCAGCGCAAATCGAGCGCCAGGTGACCTATCCGCTCGAAACCGCACTAGCCGGAATACCGGGGCTGACCAGCACGCGCTCCATATCGCGCAATGGGTTTTCACAGGTCACCGCCATCTTCACTGACCAGACCGACATTTACTTCGCGCGTCAGCAAGTGGGCGAGCGCATGCGTGAGGTAGAGGAAGATCTGCCGGAAGGGGTGACACCGATGATGTCACCTGTCACTACGGGACTCGGCGAAGTCCTGATGTGGACGGTGGATTTCACCCCATTCGACCCGGATAAAACCGCTTCCCCCGGCGAGCCGGGCTGGCAGGCCAACGAAATCTATCTGACGCCGGAAGGCGAGCGGCTAACGACGGCCGAAGAGCGCGCCACCTACCTCAGAACGGTCCAGGACTGGATCATCGCGCCGCTGATGCGCTCAGCACCAGGGCTTGCCGGCGTCGATACGATCGGAGGTTACGTCAAGGAGTACGCGGTCAGGCCCAACGCCGAGCAACTGGCGGCCTATGGGCTTGGGCTTGGCGATCTCGTGCTCGCACTTGAACGCTCCAACATTCAGGCAGGTGCGGGGTTCATTCAGCGTGCGGGTGAAGGTTTGATCGTCCGTGCCGATGCGCTCGCGCTAACCGTCGACGATCTGGCGCAGGCGCCGATCACCCGGCGCGACGGCCTCGTCATCCGAGTCTCCGATGTGGCGAGCGTAGGTTTGGGCCGCGCACCGCGCCTGGGCGCGGCGACGCGCAATGGTCACGAAGCGGTACTCGGCACAGCCTTGATGATCGCCGGCGGCAACAGCCGCACGGTCGCACAGGCAGCAGCGGAGCGCCTTGTCGAAGTCAACCGCTCGCTGCCGCCAGACATTGTCGCCGAGCCTGTACTGAACCGCAGCGAACTGGTCAATGCAACGATCAAGACGGTGGCGAAGAATCTGACCGAAGGCGCATTGCTGGTCATCGCCGTGCTGTTCTTGCTGCTGGGCAACCTGCGTGCGGCCGCCATCACCGCACTGATCATCCCATTGTCCTTTCTGTTCGCGGTCATCGGCATGAACCGCTTCGGTATCAGCGGCAACCTGATGAGTCTTGGCGCACTCGATTTCGGCATTCTCGTCGATGGTGCCGTGATCGTGATCGAAGCAACCTTGCTCATGCTCGGTCAGAGACGTGCCGAACTGGGTCGCGTCTTGTCGCCGGTCGAGCGGTTGAACGTGGCCGCTCAGGCCGCACGCAAGATGGTTCGCCCGGCCGCATTCGGTCAGGTCATCATCCTGCTGGTATTTGCCCCCATCCTTACCCTGGAGGGTGTGGAAGGCAAGACCTTCCAGCCCATGGCGGCAACGCTCATGCTGGCGCTGGTCGGCGCATTCATTTTTTCGTTCACCTTCGTGCCGGCAATGGCCGCCCTGTTCGTGCGTGAGCCAAAGATGCAGGGTGGTGAGCATGGCCATTCGGATGATGGCGAGCACGAAACCCGCCTTATCCGCTTCGTGCGTGCCAAAGTTGAACCGGTCATTCGCCGAGTGGTGATGCGGCCGCGAGCGGTATTCGCCGGTGCTGTTCTCATGCTGGCGATCGGATTGACGGCTTTCGTTTCATTGGGACGAGAGTTCATGCCGACGCTCGATGAAGGCAACCTGGCCATGCAGGCGCTGCGGGTGCCTTCGACTTCCCTGGAGCAATCGCTGTCGATGCAGCTTGCCTTGGAGAAGGCTTTGGCGAATGAGCCGGAAGTCAAAACCATCTTCTCGCGCACGGGCACCGCCGAAGCGGCCATCGACCCGATGCCAACCAACATTTCGGACAGTGTCATCGTGCTCCATCCCCGCGCCGAGTGGCCGGATGGATCACTGGACAAGGAAGCACTGATCCAGCGCTTCGAATCGCTGGTGAGTGATCAGATCGGCAACGCATTCGAATTCAGTCAACCCATCGAACTGCGTTTCAACGAACTGATTTCAGGTGTGCGGACCGATCTGGCTGTCATGGTTTTTGGTGACGACTTCGACATCCTGCAGAGAACGGCGGATCAGATCGCGCTCAAGCTACGCGGCATCCCGGGGGCTGCCGACGTGCGTGTGGAGCAGGTCTCCGGACTGCCTACGCTCACGGTCCAGATCGATCACGCGGCCGCAGCCCAGTATGGATTGAGCGCCGCCGATGTCAGTGAGGCCGTGGCAACCGGCATCGGTGGAACATCCGCTGGCAAGATCTTCGAGGGCGACCGTCGCTTCGACGTCGTGATTCGGCTGGAAGAAGTCGCCCGAAATGATCCTGCGCAACTGGCGGCCCTGCCCATCGTTGCAGCTGATGGCACCGTGGTGCCTTTGTCATCGGTGGCGCGTATCGACGTACGCGAAGGGCCCAACCAGATCAGTCGCAACAATGGCAGTCGCCGCATCGTGGTGCAGTCCAATGTACGCGGTCGGGATCTGGGTGGGTTCGTGCAGGAGGCTCAGACCGCCGTGGCAGATGTGCCGCTTCCCGCAGGTGTCTATCTGACCTGGGGCGGCCAGTTCGAGAATCTGCAGCGTGCCGAGGCGCGCTTGATGATGGTGGTTCCGGTCGTGTTTCTGCTGATCGGAAGTCTGCTGTACATGGCGTTGGGCACCATCCGTGAAGCCGCGCTTGTCTTTGTCTGCGTGCCCTTGGCTTTGGTGGGTGGCGCATTGGCACTGCTGCTGCGTGGTATGCCGTTCTCCGTATCGGCAGCCGTGGGCTTCATCGCGGTTTCGGGTGTGGCCACGCTCAATGGCTTGGTGCTGATGCAGGCGATTCGTGAGCGTCTGACGGCTGGTGACCTGCCTCTGGAGGCCGCTGCCGCTGGCGCGTCGAGCCGCCTTCGCGCCGTGCTGACGACGGCACTGGTGGCCATCGTCGGCTTCATCCCCATGGCGATAGCGACAGGGTCCGGGGCCGAAGTACAGAAGCCGCTGGCCACCGTCGTCATCGGCGGTCTGATCACGGCTACTGTGCTAACTTTGTTGGTATTGCCAACCTTCGCCGCGCGAGCTACGAAGCCGAGGGTCAACAGCACTGCCAGCTCAGAAGGGACCGCTAAACCGCTGGAGTCCGCGCCATGAAGTCTGATCTGACCCATCAGAAAACCGTTCTGCTGCAAGTATTGCTGTGGAACCTTGCCCTGTTTGTCGGGCTCGGCGTGGTCGGCTGGATGGCCGACTCCAGCGCGTTACTCGCCAACGCCCTCGATAATGGGTCAGATGCGGCCGTCTATCTACTGAGCTATCTCGCCATAGACAGGCGTCCCGCATGGAAGCGCTCAGCAGCGGCGGCGTCCGGCGTAATGCTGCTGCTGTTCGCTATCGTCGTCATCGCGGATGTTTTCAGGCGCTGGACCTATGGTGCCGAACCGCTAGGTCCAGTGATGATGGTGATGGCATTAGTGGCGGGCGCTATTAACCTCTGGTGCCTTGCCCTGCTGCGGCGCATCCGTTCCGGCGACATCAACTTGAAGGCGGCCGAGACCTTCAGCTTCAACGATTTCATTTCCAATGGGGGGGTGATCGTCGCAGGCGCGCTTGTGCTCTGGCTCGGCTCGTCCTGGCCGGATCTCGTGGTAGGAGCCCTAATTGCAACAGTCGCCTTAAAGGGAGGAGTTGAAATTCTGAAGAACGTACGCGAGGACAGGAAATCACGTGAGTAAATCCACCAGGCCAATTGCGATGCAAATGTCGGATGGACGACTGCATTGTTCCGCCTTCGCCGCGCGAGCTGCGAAGTCACACATCAATAGAGGGGCCAGCGCATGACGAACAAACTGCGCCTCGATCTTCCCATCCTGCTGCCAAACATTCTGCACGACGCTGATGCCTGCGTGGGACGGCTCCTGGCGGAGCTGCGGGGCCAGACTGGTGTGGAGGATGCTCATGTTCGAAGTGATGGCTCCCCGGCAACGCATCAACTCTGCATCCACTATGATCCCGACACGCTTCCGCTCGTGCGCATTCGCGAACTGGTCGAGGCGGCAGGTGCGCGCATTACCGAACAGTTTGGCCATCTTGTCTGGAACATCGAAGGCATCACCCACCAACGGCGGGCGCGAACAGTAAGCGAACAGTTACTGAATCTACCCGGCGTGCTTGAAGCCGAGGTCAGCATCGGCGGCGTGGTGCGGCTGGAGTTCGACCGTCAGCAGACATCAGAGGACGACATTCGTGCAGCGCTGGCAGAGGCCGGCGTGGATCGCAAGTCCGAAACACATCGGCATGAGGCGGATGGCGACCACCGCCACGGCGGTATCTTCGGCGCCAACAGCGAGCTGATCTTTTCTCTGATTTGCGGTGGACTCCTCGTTACCGGGTTTGCAATCGAAAAACTGACCCCTTTGCCAGGCTGGCTGCCGCTTGCCTGTTATCTCGGCGCCTACTTCTTCGGCGGCTTCTACACCGTCGGAGAAGCGGTCCAGAACCTGAAGCTCAAGCGTTTCGAGATCGACACGCTGATGCTGGTCGCTGCGGCTGGCGCGGCGGCGCTCGGGGCATGGGCGGAAGGTGCGCTGCTGCTGTTCCTGTTCAGCCTCGGTCATTCTCTCGAACACTACGCCATGGGTCGCGCCAAGCGCGCGATCGAAGCGCTCGCCGAAC
>DAOKZK010000054.1:0-17371 GCA_035325645.1 Candidatus Macondimonas sp.
ATCGGGCCTATGTGAGCCGGATGGTGAACCTCACCACCCTGGCGCCGGACATCGTGGCTGCGATCCTCGACGAAACGTTGCCACCGGAGGTGACCCTGTTCGACCTGGCGTCGGGGACGCCGTTGTTGTGGGAGGAGCAGCGGAAATTGCTTGAAACGGGCAGATGACTCGTTTCGACTCACAGCGGTCGCTCATGACTGTCTCCAGTCGGGCACATCGCCTACCTCTGTGGCACCTGGTGGCCAATTCGATGCTCCGCCAGGATAGGCGGCGACCAGGTACTGCCCCTTTGGGTTCAGGAGAAGGGTCAGGACTCCTCGGGCGGCCAAGATTGGCCGGATGCGAGATCGGGGTGACGCGGTTCACCCGGCGGCCTGCCATGCTCCAAGCGCCATTCCTCGATTTGACCGAGAAGCATGAAGGCAGACTTCCGTCGTTTCTCGTCCCCAATCGCCATTCTGAACAGCCGGACGCGCAGTTCGTTTGACGCCCGTGCGTGTTGCGTGAAGACGTTGGGACTTTGCCCATACGGTCGTCGCTCGACGAAAGCGGTTTCGAGTTGGTCCCAAATGCCTCGCGGAACCGGCGATGGCTTAGCGTCATCAATCAGGTTCAGATTTGCGGCGAGGGCTTCGGGCGTTCCGAGCCAGCCCATTACCTTCGAGAGGACGTGCCGATTGAGTTCCGGCAGGTCGCGTTCGCACAATTCCCGCAGCCGCGCGGCCACCTCGGGCCTGCGCTGGGCCAGTTCCGCGAGCCGCGCGACCAGCAGGTCCTCGCGGTGAGGACGGCGCGTCAGCGCGATGCCGCGAATATCCGGATCGACAAAACCCAGGAGCAGTTCACGTGCACGAGGCGTGTCGAGTGCAGCGTAGGCATTGATGAAATTGTCCTCGCACTGCTCGAACGTCGGTGCATCGGACGCGAGCTCATACAGAAGATCAACGGCGGCATCCGATCGGCTCTCGCCGAGAGCGGTGACAAGCTCGCGCAGTTCATACCCCCGGAATTGCCGCTTGCCGAGCACGTCGCGCATCTTGGCGATCCCGGCCGCGGGGTCGTCGACGAACGGGCAGAGCGCAAGGATGCGGCGCAGAAGGTACCTGTCTGAATCCTGCATCCATTTCTCTGTCCGCTCGACGATGGAATCGACAAGGGCGAATGCGGTGGTCGCGGGCAAGACGACACCCGCCATCAACAGGCGCTCGGCGGCGTCGAGACAGGTGTATTGGTCCCATTGGCCGGGCATGGCAATCACGTCGAGCACCGCTGACGCGGAACCGCGGCCGTCAATTGCGGCAAGCGCCTTTGCGAGCTCTTTCAGCCCTGCAGCGTCTTTCCCGTCTTGGTTCTGCTCTCGCAGGCGCTTGATTTCGGCATCGAGTGCGGCGGCGAACCGTGTGCGCCGCTGGTCGTCGCCGGGCGGCGGAGTGCGACCTTCGCGTGCGGCCCATACCAAGTCGTAGCGGAACGTCCGGTCGAAGGAACGCTCCGATTTTGACAGGAAGTCGCGCGCCATCGCGGCGGCGGTCTCGGAGCGGTATTCCGGCTCGGGAAGCAGGTCAATGAGCACCTGCTCGGCACCGGCCGCGTCAAGGTGCATGATGGCGGCGATGTGCCAGCCGGCGTAGCTCATGGCGCCACCATTGCCGAGAGGTCCGCGGTCGCCGGCTGCACGCGCGGCCCGGCCGCGGCGTACCCGCTCGATGTCGGCGCGGATGAGCCTCACCAGGTCCGCCATGTCTTCGGGCTTTCCGACTTGGGCGATCGACGAGGCCAGGTTGGCTTTCTCCTCGCCGTTGAAGTCGTCTTGGCGCAGGACGACATCGACGCTACTTTTCAGGTAGGCGCGAAGGCGTGCCCTCAGGTCATCGTCGGCGATGCGCAGCGGTTCCACGTCGGACCTGGCGACCCTGCTCAGAAGGCCGGCTGCGACTTTGATGTCGAGCGGATCGCCGCTGGTGACGGACGAGAGAATGCCAGCCGCGGCGATGTCGTCGGGAAGGTCGCGGAACACGGCTTCCAGTTGGCGCATTATCTGCCACTCGAGTTCGTGTCGCACGCCAGGCTCCGCATCCACCCCGCGCCGAAGCTCGCGCAGCTTCGCAAACACGCGCGCCGCAAGATTGGCGTCTGCGCGCGCGGCAATGATGGAAATCATGCCGCCGAAGTGCCCGTTCTTGAGGTTTTCGGTCTCGAGGCGTTGCAGGTATTTCTCGACGAGGCCGTCGGGAATGGCGGTCGCAAACGGCAACCAATACTCGTGCTCGTAGAGGACGCCTTCGGCAATCTGGACGGCCACCCACTCGCTCGCCCAGGCGGGATCGATTCGGCGCAGATGCTCGAGCGCCGGCTGGATGTAGTGCGGACCCAGATTGCGCATGTCGCCGCCGGACAGCGCCGCCAGTGCATCCTTGATGACGCCGTCCATGCCTGTCTCGCCGAGCTCGATCAAATCGAGCGCGGTTCGCAGGCGGGCGGGATGGTCGGTGGTGGTCTCGATGAAATTGCGCATCGCGGCGATCGTCTTGGGTCTGAGCGCCGCGGGCAGTTGGTCGGCGTTCTTGCGCGCGACCTCCTCGAATGTCTGTGCATCCATCGACTCGAGGACGCGGGTCAGCGCGTCGTCAGACCCGGTCCACATGAGGCCGGAGACCGCCGCGTTCTTCACCGCGATACTGTCGTCCTCCGCTGCGAAGGCCGCGACCTCGCCGTCGACACGATGATGAAGCAGTTCGGAGACGAAATCCGCTCGTGCCTCCTCGCTCCAGCCGCGCACATGCTCGCGCCAGTTCGGTCCAAGCGACGAGACCTGGAAATCCGGCCAGAGCCGGTACGTGCGGAGCCGCGTTTGCTGGTCTTTTCCCGACAGAAGGGGAACGATGATGTCGCCGAAGTCGTCCGCGCCAGTGGCGAGCATAGCGGCGATGGCATACTGCCGAAAGCTACCGTCGCGGATCGCGTAGACTGCGCGGATGCGCTCGCCGACGGCCGCGCGAACTTCATTCCAGACGGCTGTGCCGCAAAGCCGCGCGAGCTCGCCGGCGAATACGAGGTCGACGGCGAGCGCCATCGCCACCAGCTTCCCGCCGGCGCTGGTGTTTCTCCTGTCGGTTTCGCCGTCGCCGGTCTGCTCGGCAAACGTCTCGGCGATCATGCGCAGCGGTTCGGCCCATGCCGGATCGTTCACGTAGTCGGCTGTGAAGCGGCTGGTCGCGTCGTGGTCATCGTTCCGCAGGTCGAGAAGCCGTGCGCGGACGTCGAGCGCAGCGTAGTACTCCTGAAGCTGCTGATGCTCGAATTGAAACGCCGTTTGCGGGTAGTCGACGCGCTCAAGAACGTGGTGCGCCGTGAGCGTCGCGAGGACCGCCGGCGCTCCCACCGGCTCGATCTGGCCAAAGTGCGAAAGCTCTCGTGCGACGGCAGCAACGACAGCGCGGGCATCAGCCTCGGGCAATGCCACCGCACCGCGGCGGGTCATCTCAGTTGCAAGGGCTTTCAGGTACTCCGTATTCTCGCCGAAGATCGGGGCTGTTTGCAGTGCGTTTCTGTGTTCGTCTCGTTGTTCTTGCAGGCGAAGAACCTGGGCCAGAATACCGATCTTCGTGGAGGGGATTTCGGCGCCGCTTTCAAACAGCGACGCGACTTCCGAGAGGATGAACGGCGTGCGGGTCAGTGCGTCGAGCGACGGATCAGCATCGATGCGGGTGCGGAGTTCGGCGCATTGCGCACCAAGGCGGGCCGTCAGATAGGCTGCCCGCTGCACGCGCCGAAGGCGCAACAACCTCAGTCGCAACGCACCTGGAAGCGGCGGCGTCAAGTGGTGCGTTCGGGTTGCGACGATGATGCCCGCGCTCGGAAAATCCCGTTCGAGCTCCCGGAGAGCGTCATTCGCCTGCGCGGAATTCGACTCCGCAATTTCGTTCCACCCGTTTAACAACAACAGGAAAGGCTCCGTCTGCTGCACCCGCGCGAGGTCGGCGGGCGTGAGACCTTCGGCCTGGAACGCAGGCATGCCGGCAATGTATTCGAGAATTCTTCGGCGTGAGGACGTCCACGCTGGAAGTTCGACTATGAACGCTGTTCCGGCGGCGCGCGCGCGTTGCGCGAGCTGTATCAGAGTCGTGGTTTTTCCGCGGCCGGCGGGCCCTTCGAGAACGATGCGGCGGCTCTGCGACAGCGCCTGGTCGATCTGCTCCGGCGACAGCACGTCGGCAGACTCCGCGCCATCCGGGTCAAGCCGCACTGCCGTGAGATCGATGAGCGGATGTCCTTTTGTCTTTCCAGCCCAGGCCCGCGTGACAGCGGCGGCCGCGCGCCTTGTTCTGTCAATGAGGTCCGTGATCTGCGGTTCGACGTCGATGTCGAGGCGGAGGAAGCTCGCACGGAGAGAGGCGTTCTCCGGCAACATCATCTGCGTGATGATCTCCTCGCGCTCGATGATGTGAAGTTCGACGCCGTGGGCTTTCTGAATTGCATCTTCCCACCGCTTTCGGTCGGCGTTGCCAACTTTGGCGGACGTCACGAAGAGGAGCGCCCTCAGGTCAGGAAAGTTGTTCTTGGCGGTCTCTGCGTCGTCAGAAATCTTCTTCAGCGTTGGCGTGATCGAGGCGGCGAGTCCCTTGCCGATCCTCTCAGGCGTCAGGCTTGCGGGCGCGTAGGCATCGAGGCCAAGATCCTTCTTGCGCTGGCGGGCGATGAGTTCGGGCCAGCGCTTCTTGCCGAGTACTACCGCCAGCCCCTGAAAACGCATCCCCTCCTCCTGGGAGGCGAGCTCATCGAGAGCCCTTTCGATGTCGGTTCTCAGGATGGCCATTCGGTGCAGGCCTTGGCAAGCAGTCGCGCAAGGACCGACGCGGCAGTGTTCCGGTTGCTCACGTCAGGCTCTCCAGGTAGGGACGCATGACGTTGGCCACCCGGCACATCCGCGCGTACCGCCACACCTCGTCCATGCTAACCCGCTTCTCACTCCATGCCTCACGAAGCGCTTCCAAGGCGACGTCCAGACCGATCTTGTTGCGGTACTTGAAGCAGTCGGCCACCGTCCTTGCGACGCCGGTGATGCGTACCGGAACGCCGTCGATCGGGTGCTCCTCGACGCCTTCGCTCAGTAGAGGACCGGAGAAGCGGACGATGCGCAGCGGCGGATAGTCGATCCGGGGCGCGCGGGCCTTGTTGGGGATGGCGAGCCAGACCTCGAAGGGCGACTGGATGGTGAGCTCGTGGAAACGCAGCGCCGAGAGCAGGCACACGATCGCTTGAGGATGTTTGCGCGCCACCTCTGCCAGCGCCGTGTGTTCCGAGATAGACCTGTCCGGAAGCGCGTAGAGACCTCGCGCGACCCGAGTGAGCGCACCCTGGCGGACGAGACGCGTCAGCGTGACCCTGGGCAGGCCCAGCGGCTCCAGGTCGCGTGGCCGGATGAGGCCGCGTTTGCGTGCGAGATCGAGGATGGCTTGGGGGCTCGTTTCCATGCCGGCATGATGTTCCGTTACGCAGGCAGTTGTCAACAATGACCGACATAACGAAACGTCGAGACATCCCGCTTCATGTGAGGTTGTTTCCTTCGGCTGGGCAATGCTGTCATCCAACCGCTTGAACGGTCAGCACGTAACTTGTTGATATTGATTGGAGTCACCGACGGCCCTTGCGGACTTCGCCCCTTCGCCGGGGAGCGAGGCCGGAGAGAAAGACGGCGCGGAGAGAGCGAAATGCGGCCCGAGGTGGGCGAGACGGCTGGGAAAGGAAGTCCGCAGGAATCCGCGAGAGTCCCCGCAAACACGCGGGGATGCGCAAGAAAAAAGGCCAACAGCGAACTGTTGACCTTTATATATTGGTGGAGGCGGCGGGAATCGAACCCGCGTCCGAAAATCCTCTACCGTTGGCTCTACATGCTTGTCCCAGTCTATTGATTTGACCGGCTGCTACCCGACGGGCAGGGAAGACAGACGGCGAGCCCGGATAGCTTTAGCGATTCGACCCCGGGCGGGTGAGATCGCGATCCTGTGAGAGATGACGCCTGGAGGCCGGGCGCACAGGCACGTCCCCGGTCAGACGGCACCCTACCGGGGTTTAGGCGGCGAGTGCGTAGTTGTCGTCGTTGGCAACTATTTGGTTTGCAGTGTGATTTACGAGGGGCACTGCACCTCGGCATGCACCGCGGGCTTCGCGACCTCCGTCGAAACCAGGTCGCCCCCGTGTGATTCCTCTGACACTATACTCGTGGGCGAGTTCCCTGTCAGCGCGCGTGTTTCATGATCCGGCCTTTTTCGCGTTGCCAGTCGCGGTCGCGCTCGCTGGCGCGCTTGTCGTGCGCCTGCTTGCCCTTGGCGAGCCCCAGCTCGACCTTGCAGCGCCCCTGCTTCCAGTACATGGACAGCGCGATGATGGTGTAGCCCTTGCGTTCCACGGCGCCGATCAGACGGTCCAGCTCTTGCCGGTGCAACAGCAGCTTGCGGGTCCGTTGGGCCTCGGGGACATAGTGCGTGGAAACCGTCTGCAAGGGCGTGATGAGGGCGCCGAGCAGCCAAGCCTCGCCGTTTTTCATGATGACGTAGCTGTCCACCAGCTGCACGCGTCCGGCGCGCAGTGCCTTGACCTCCCAGCCTTCCAGAACGATCCCGGCTTCGAGGCGATCTTCGATGAAGAAGTCGTGACGGGCTTTTTTGTTGACGGCGATGGTCGAGCTCGTACCATGGCCGTTCGATGATTTTGGTTTGGACATTTATCGGCGATTATAAAGCAAGGTTATCAGGGCCGCAGGGTGCGCAGGAGGGGGTATGCAGGCGCTGGATGAGAGCCAAGGCAGCATTGCCGTCACCGTGGTCCATGCCGGACCCGAACGCGTCTGGCGCGTCGCCGTCGAGTTGCCAGTCGGCGCCTGTGTGATGGATGCCGTCCGCGCCAGTGGTCTTGTCGAACTGCTCGGCGAAGCGGATCTATCTGCAATGCCGGTGGGAGTTTTCGGTGAGGTCTATGCGCCCGAGACGGCACTGCGTGCCGGGGATCGCGTCGAGATTTACCGGCCCCTGCCGGTCGATCCCAAGCAGGCCCGGCGGCAGCGGGCCGAGCGCGCACGGGCAGCGGTCAAGTCCTGAGACAGCGGCGCAGTCGCGCCGGCGACTGCAGGCGGGGCGCGGCGCGATCAGAATTTATTGGGCTTGATGCGGGTCGACTTCTCGACGCAAGCCGAGAATGCATCGCCGGTTGGCTCCTTCTCCACGCGGGCCAGCCTGTCCTGCTCGAAAAATACCGTCAGCCGGCACTTTTCCTCATCGCGGCGATCGCGATGATAAAATACATAATCCCACCGATTGGGATCGAACAGGTTTTTGAGCACCGGGCGTCCCAGCAGATATTGCACCTGCTCGCGCGTCAGGCCGGGCGCAAGCTGGTCGATCGCCGCCGGGTCGAGCGTGTTGCCCTGGCGGACATCCGGTTTGTACACGATGCAGCCGCCGAGCAGCAGCGTCAGGCTCAATATGGAAAATAGCAGGGGTCGTTTCATGAGAGGCCACGGTCGGTTTGCGACGCGCCATAGTAGCGAAAAATCCGTCGGGTGACGATGGCACGTCCCCGAAATTTGGAGAGCGGTACATTGGAATCCAAGGACATCCGCAAGGTCGGATTGAAGGTCACGCTTCCTCGGCTCAAGATCCTGGAAATGCTCGAGTCGGGTGAGTCGCGCCACATGAGCGCGGAAGATCTCTATAAGGCGTTGCTCGATTCAGGCGAGGAGATCGGTCTGGCCACGGTCTACCGGGTGCTGACCCAGTTCGAAACCGCGGGTCTGGTCAACCGGCTCAACTTCGAAAGCGGTCATGCGGTCTTCGAAATCAACGCAGGCAAGCACCACGATCACATGCTTTGCGTCAAATGCGGGCGCGTCGACGAGTTTCTGGACGATGCCATCGAGGCGCGACAAGCGGCCATCGCAGAGCGCATGGGTTACGAGATGACTGATCACAGCCTCTACATCTATGGCGTCTGCCCGGACTGCCAGATCGAGGTCGCGGCGGGTAGGCTCAAGACGCCAAAGCCGCTTCAGGATGACAAAGCCGGGGACTGAATCGCCTGGGCGCGCAGTTCGCGGGCGTGCTCGCGGGTGCGTTCGGTGATGATTCGCCCACCCAGCATGCGCGCCAGTTCCTCTTCGGTCTCCGCTTCGTTGAGCGCGCGCACCCGGGTGCGGGTATCCTGATCCACGACGGCCTTGCTGACCTGATAGTGCTGCCGGGCATGGGCCGCGACCTGGGCTTGGTGCGTGACGCACAGGACCTGACGATGCTGTGCCAGCCGCGCCAGGCGCTCGCCGATCAGCGCGGCCACCGCGCCGCCGACGCCGACGTCCACCTCGTCGAAGATCATCGTGCCGGTGGCCGCGTGATTGGCGGCGACCACGGCGATCGCCAGCGCGATCCGCGAGAGCTCGCCGCCCGAGGCGATGCGTGCCACGGGCTTTGGCGGCTGTCCCGGATTCATGCTGATGGTGATGTCGACGCGCTCCCGTCCCTGGGGCGAGATCCGATCCGGCAGGGTCTCCACCGCGATGGCGATGCACGCATGAGGCAGGGCAAGCGGCCGGACCTGCGCTTCGATCTGCGGGGCCAGAAGCTGGGCGGTTTGGCGCCGGGCCGCACCCAGGCGATCCGCCGCGCGGTCGTATGCCGCGCGCCGCTCGGCAGCCTCTTTTTCGAGCTGCGCCTGGCGGTCCTCGCGGTTTTCATGGGCGATCAGCTCCGCTTCGAGCCGGTCGCGTACCTCGTGCAACTCCTCCGGCGCGCAGTGATGCTTGCGGGCGAGCTGGTGGTAACGTCCGAGGCGCTCGTCGAGCCAGGCCAGCCGTTCGGGATCGATCTCGGCATCCGCGAGATAGTGTGTCAGCGCCCGCTCCGCCTCCTGGGCGGGGATCAGGGTCTGGTCCACCAGCAGGGCGATGTCATCCAGGGCTGCATCCAGCCGGCGGGCCTCGTCCAGATCGCGCTGAGCCTGTTGCAGCAAGGCAATGGCGCTGACCGATTCTTCGCCGGCCAACCGCTCCAGGGTTGCGCGGGTCAACGCGAGCAGACGCTCGCCGTGGGCATGGCGCTTGTGTTCGGCAACCAGCGCGACCCATTCCGCGGCCTGCGGCGACAGCTCCCGCAATTCCTCGATCTGACTCTTCAGCCATTCGCCATGCCCCGTGGCGTGCCCGGCAATCTGCGTCAACGCCGCCAGCGCATCGGTGGCTGTCTTCAGGGCTTCATGAGCTCGGCTGACTTCATCCACGAGCGCGCCGTGGCCACCGATCCGGTCGAGCAGTTCCCGCTGGGCACCACTCTGCAGCAGCGCCTGATGGGCGTGCTGGCCATGGATTTCGAGCAGCAGTGGCCCCAGGTCGCGCAGGCTCTGGGCCGTCACCGGCCGGCCATTGATGGTCAGGCGTGAGCCGCCGTCGCGCTGCAGTACACGGCGCAGCACGCAGGTATCACCGTCGTCGAGCCCTTCCTCGGCCAGCCATGCAGCGGCGGCGGGCAGGTCGCCCAGATCGAATTCGGCGCTGAGTTCGGCGCGGTTGGCCCCGGCCCGGATCAGGTCGGATCGCGCCCGATCGCCGAGCAACAGGCCGAGCGCATCGATCAGGATCGACTTGCCGGCGCCGGTTTCGCCGGTAAGCGCCGAGAAGCCGGGTCCGAAGTCCAGCTCCAGATGATCGATGAGGGTGTAGTTGCGGATGTGGAGGCGCGTCAGCATGGCCCGTCGATCTCAGGGTATCGGTTGACTGCCCCAGCGCAGCTTGCCGCGCAGGATCCGGAAATAATCGTGGTTGGCGGGGTGGATGAGGGTGAGTGGATGGTCGCTGCGGCGGATGCGCACGCAATCTCCGTTGCGCAACTCGAAGCTCTTCTGGCCGTCCCACGTCACCTGGACGGGATTGGTGTTGCGCGGCGCGATGCGGATCTCGATCCGGGCCGAATCGTCCACCACCAGCGGCCGATCGGCCAGCGCGTGGGGGCAGATGGGCACCAGTACGATGGCATGCAGCTGGGGATGCATCACCGGCCCACCGCCGGAAAGGGCATAGGCGGTGGAACCGGTGGGGGTGGCGACGATGAGTCCGTCAGCGCGGTGGTTGTTGACGTAATGCTCGTCGATGTAAGTGTCGAAGTCGATCAGGCGCGCGACGTGGTGCTTGTTGATGACGATGTCATTGAGCGCCGTCTCCCGGTGCAGGACGGCGTTTTCGCGCATCGCCGTCCCTTCGAGCAGAAAACGCTGGTCGGTCTGATAGTCGCCCGACAGGATGGCGTCCAAGGCAAGCTCCAGTTGGGCGGGGGGGATGTCGACCATGAACCCCAGCCGACCCAGGTTGATGCCGACCAAAGGCACGTGCTGTGCGCCGACCGCGCGCGCCGCGCCGAGGAAGGTACCGTCGCCGCCGATCACGACGATGAGGTCGGACTGCTTGGCCATCTCCTCTCGCGCCATCAGGACGATCGTGGGGTCGGGACTGGCCGTCGCGCAGCGCTCGTCGAGCAGGATGCGCCGGCCGCGGCGCTGCAGGTACGTCACCAAGGGCGCCAGGGTGGCGGCCAGCTGGGGACTGGCTGCGTTGCCGATCAGGCCGATGGTCGCGAAGTTCGGTGCGGCCGACGCGGTCGTCATCGGGATGCCTCGTCGCCGGGACGCGCGACATGACAGGTCGTTGACACTCTTTCCCTCCCATTGCTATCGTTCTTTTTGGCACTCTCTGGCGCCGAGTGCCAAACCTTTGCTGGAGCAGGATCATTCTGGGTGAGGATGATGTCCACCACAACACCACATGGAATGAACGAACGCGCCCAGGTCATCCTGAAGACCCTGATCGACCGCTTCATCCGCGACGGGGAGCCGGTCGGCTCGCGTACCATCGCCCGCGAAAGCGGGCTGGACCTCAGCCCTGCGTCGATCCGCAACGCTTTGCTCGATCTGGAGGAGCAGGGCTATCTGCAGTCGCCCCATACCTCCGCGGGTCGGGTTCCCACGGTGCGCGGCTACCGCGTCTTCGTCGACAGCCTGCTCACGGTCCAGCCCCTGGAGGCGGAGCATCTGGCCCTGTTGCAGCGCGAGCTGGTCGGCGACGAGGCGCTGACGCGCCAGCAGGTGCTCGACACGGCCTCACGCCTGCTGTCTGGCATCACGCACATGGCCGGCGTGGTCACCTTGCCGCGCCGGGAGCAGTTGGGCCTGCGCCACATCGAATTCCTTCCGTTGTCCGAACGGCAGGTGCTGGCGGTCCTGGTGTTCGACGGTCAGGAGGTGCAGAACCGCATCGTTCGCGTCGATCGCAGTTTCACCGCCGCCGAGCTGCAGCAGGTGTCGAACTATCTGAACAGCCTCTTCATCGGCAAAGGCATCGCGCAGGTGCGCGAGTCGCTGGTCGAGGAGATGCGCCGCACGAGCGCCGACATGGACGCGCTGATGCGCACCGCGGTGGAGCTCGCGAGTGTGGCGCTCGAGGCGCCCGACGAGGCCGATTACGTCATCGCAGGACAATCCAACCTCATGGATTTCAAGGAGCTGTCCGACATCGAGAAGCTCCGCGCGCTGTTCGACGCCTTCACGGCCAAGCGCGAGATGCTGCGTCTGCTCGATCAGGCGCTGGATGCTCAGAGTGCGCAGATCTTCATCGGTGAGGAATCGGGCTATCGCGTGCTGGATGACTGCAGCGTGGTGAGCGCCCCCTATCGGGTCGACGGCCAGGTGGTCGGCGTGCTGGCCGTCATCGGTCCCACCCGCATGGCCTATCAACGGGTCATTCCCATCGTCGACATCACCGCGCGGTTGCTCGGCAGCGCCTTGAATTTATCCGGCTGATCCCCATCATAGGCGCGCCGCCGGAAGAACTGCGGCGGCGAGATCCTTTTTTGACCGAACGGCGAGGGAGCGGCCCATGAACCCATCCGACATCAACGACGATACCGCGCCCCAAGAAGGCGCATCCCCAGCTGCCGAAGCGGTGGGCGATGAGGATCTGGCGGCGCGGCTGGCACAGGCCGAGGCCAAGGCCGCCGAGCATTGGGATCTTTATCTGCGCGCTCGCGCGGAGCTGGAAAACCAGCAGCGGCGCATGGCGCGCGAACTCGAAAATGCACACAAATACGGCCTGGAGCGCTTCGTGAACGAGCTCCTGCCGGTGCGGGACAGCCTGGAGCTGGGACTGGCGGCCTCCGCAGCCGAACAGGGCGACCAGAACGCCTTGCGCGAGGGCATGGCGCTGACGCTCAAGATGCTCACGGCGGTGCTGGAAAAGGCCGGCGTGCGCGAAATCGCCCCCCAGGGTGAGCCCTTCGATCCGCAGTGGCATGCGGCGGTGTCCATGCAGGAATCGGCCGAGGTGGCCGAAAACACCGTGCTGCAGGTCATGCAAAAGGGCTATGCCTTGAACGACCGCCTGATCCGGCCGGCCATGGTTGTGGTGGCGCGTGCTCCGGGCGGTTGACGCCGGCACCTTGAAACGATCTTCCCCCGTCCCCACCTTGGACGCACATCCGATTTTTGGAGCGAGAAATAGCCATGGGCAAAATCATCGGCATCGATTTGGGTACCACGAACTCCTGCGTGGCCGTGCTGGAAGGCAACGCGCCCAAGGTCCTGGAGAACAGTGAAGGCGGGCGCACGACGCCATCCATCGTCGCCTACACCAAGGACGGCGAGGTGCTGGTGGGGCAGGCTGCCAAGCGCCAGGCCGTCACCAACCCGCAGAACACGGTTTATGCGGTCAAGCGACTGATCGGGCGCAAGTTCGACGACGGCGTGGTGCAGAAAGACATCCACCTCGCGCCCTACAAGATCGTGCGCGCCGACAACGGCGATGCCTGGGTCGAGGCCGGCGGGCGCAAGATGGCGCCGCAGGAGATCTCGGCGCAGGTGCTGCGCAAGATGAAGAAGACCGCCGAGGATTATCTTGGGGAAACCGTCACCGAGGCGGTGATCACCGTACCGGCCTACTTCAACGACGCCCAGCGTCAGGCCACCAAGGACGCCGGCCGCATCGCGGGTCTCGAGGTCAAGCGCATCATCAACGAGCCGACCGCGGCGGCGCTGGCCTATGGTCTGGACAAGAAGCGCGGCGACCAGAAAATCGTGGTCTATGACTTGGGTGGTGGTACCTTCGACGTCTCGGTGATCGAGATTGCCGATGTCGAGGGCGAGCACCAGTTCGAGGTGCTGGCCACCAACGGCGACACCTTCCTGGGTGGCGAGGACTTCGACCTGCGCGTCATCGACTATCTCGCCGGCGAGTTCCAGAAGGAAAACGGCATCGATCTGCGCAAGGATCCTCTGGCCATGCAGCGCCTGAAAGAGGCAGCCGAAAAGGCCAAGATCGAGTTGTCCTCGAGTCAGCAGACCGAGATCAACCTGCCCTACGTCACCGCCGATGCCAGCGGACCGAAGCACCTGAACCTCAAGCTCACGCGCGCCAAGCTCGAGGCCCTGGTCGAGGATCTCATCGAGCGCACGCTCGAGCCCTGCCGGCTGGCGCTCAAGGATGCAGGACTGAAGGCATCGGACATCCAAGAGGTGATCCTGGTCGGCGGGCAGACGCGCATGCCGCGCGTGCAGGAAGCGGTCAAGTCCTTCTTCGGCAAGGAGCCGCGCCGGGATGTGAACCCCGATGAGGCGGTGGCCATCGGCGCGGCCATCCAGGCCGGTGTCCTGGCAGGCGATGTGAAGGATGTGCTGCTGCTCGACGTGACGCCGCTCACCCTGGGTATCGAAACCATGGGCGGGGTGATGACGCCGCTCATCAAGCGCAACACCACCATCCCGACCAAGGCGACGCAGGTGTTTTCGACGGCCGAGGACAACCAGTCGGCCGTGACCATCCATGTGCTGCAGGGCGAGCGCGAGGTGGCGCGCCAGAACAAGTCGCTGGGCCAGTTCAACCTGGAAGGCATTGCGCCGGCGCCGCGCGGCATGCCGCAGATCGAGGTCACCTTCGACATCGACGCCAACGGCATCCTGCATGTCTCGGCCAAGGACAAGAACACCGGCAAGGAGGCCAACATCACCATCAAGGCCAGCTCCGGCCTGAGCGAGGAGGAAATCCAGCGCATGGTGAAGGACGCCGAGGCCCATGCCGAGGAGGACCGCAAGTTCCATGAACTGGTCATGGCGCGCAACCAGGCCGACAGCCTGGCCTACGGGGTCGAAAAGTCCCTGCGCGATCTGGGCGAACAAGTCAGCAGCGATGAGAAATCGCGCATCGAGACCGCCTTGAGCGAGCTGCGCGAGGCCATCCAGGGTGAAGACAAGGCGCTCATCGAGCAGCGCACCCAGGCGCTGGCCGAAGCATCGGCCACGCTGGCGCAACGGGCTGCTGCGGCGGGTCGGGCCGACGCCGGCGAGGCTGCCGCGGGCGGCGCGCAGGATGCCGATGTGGTGGACGCCGAGTTCCACGAGGTGAAGAGCGACGACAAGCCGGCTTGAGGTGATCGGGCAGGATACGCGCCGGGGTCCTTGCGGGGGTCCCGGCGCGTCGCCGCGTTCGGGGTGCTGCGGCCCTCCCGACGGCGATGGACGGATAGAGGACCATGGCGAAAGCAGATTATTACGAGATCCTGGGCGTGGCTCGCAGCGCCGATGAGGCCGAGTTGAAAAAGGCTTATCGGCGTCTGGCGATGAAATACCATCCCGACCGCAATCCCGGCGACAAGGCTGCCGAGGAGCGTTTCAAAGAGGTGGCCGAGGCCTGGGAAGTGCTGTCCAATCCGGACAAGCGCGCGGCTTACGATCGCTTCGGGCACGCTGGCGTCAACGGTGGCGCCGGCGGCGGTTTCGGCCAGGGCGACTTCGCCGATGCCTTCGGCGACATCTTCGGCAACGTGTTCAGCGAGGTCTTTGGCGGTGGCCGGCGCAGTGGACGCCCCGGCGGCGCCTATCGCGGCGCAGATCTGCGCACCGTGGTCGAGATTGATCTGGAAGAGGCCGCGCGCGGCAAGACGGTCGAAATCGAAGTGCCGGGCCATGCGAACTGCACCGACTGCGGCGGCACCGGCGCGGAACCCGGTTCGAAGCCGGTCACCTGTCCGGGTTGTGGCGGCCAGGGGCAGGTGCGCGTGCAGCAGGGCTTTTTCTCGCTGCAGCAGACCTGTCCCCGCTGTCGTGGCCGGGGCACCATCATCGAATCGCCCTGCAGAACCTGCCAGGGTGCAGGCCGCGTGCGTCAGGACAAGACCCTGTCGGTCAAGATTCCCGCCGGCGTCGACACCGGTGACCGCATCCGCCTCAGTGGCGAGGGTGAGTTGGGCCAGGGGGGCGGCCCGTCCGGCGACCTCTACGTCCAGGTGCAGGTGCGCGAGCATCCGATTTTCCACCGCGATGGGCGCGATCTGCTCTGCGAGATGCCGGTGAGTTTCACCACCGTGGCGCTGGGCGGAGAAATCGATGTGCCGACCCTGACCGGTCAGGTCAGCCTCAAGATTCCGGCGGGGACCCAGACCGGCAAGGTGTTCCGGTTGCGCGGCAAGGGGATGCCGGGACTGCGAGGTGCAGAGCCCGGCGACCTGCTCTGCCGGGTCCAGGTCGAAACCCCCGTGAACCTCACCCCCGAGCAAAAAGAGCTGCTCGAGCGCTTCGACCGGCTGCTGGGGGAAGGTGCGCGGCGCCACAGCCCGCAGGCCAGCGGCTGGATCGACAGCGT
Source organism: Candidatus Macondimonas sp. (assembly GCA_035325645.1). Lineage (GTDB taxonomy): Bacteria > Pseudomonadota > Gammaproteobacteria > UBA5335 > UBA5335 > Macondimonas. Next base: position 15,665 of record DAOKZK010000054.1, read on the forward strand.
GAAGGGCTTCTTCGATCGGTTCACATCCTGACAAGGGGGCGCGCATGGTGAAGGTGGGTATCGCCGGCGCGGCCGGCCGCATGGGGCGGGCTTTGCTGACCGCGGCGCAGGGACGGTCGGATCTCGCGGTCACGGCCGCGCTGGAAGCGCCGGGCCATCTGGCCGTGGGCCAGGACGCCGGCATGCTGGCAGGCGTTGGTGCGCTGGGGGTTTCGCTGGCCGATGACGTTGGCGCCGCACTCGCGCGCTGCGAGATCCTGATCGAGTTCACGCGACCCGAGCCGACGCTGGCCCATCTGGCGGCCTGCCGTGACCAGGGGCGGGCGATGGTGATCGGAACGACCGGGCTGGATGACGCTCAGCGGCGCGAGGTGGCCGCTGCCGCCCGCGCGATCCCCGTTGTCTTTGCGCCCAACATGAGCATCGGGGTCAATCTCACGCTGAAATTGCTGGAGACGGCCGCGCGCGTGCTCGGCGACAGCGTGGATATCGAGATCATCGAGGCGCACCACCGCCACAAGATCGATGCCCCGTCCGGCACCGCCCTGCGCATGGGCGAGGTCATCGCCCAGACGCTGGGCCGCGATCTGCGCAAGTGCGCCGTCTATGGCCGCGAAGGCCAGACCGGCGCGCGCGCGCGCGATACCATCGGCTTTGCCACCGTGCGTGCCGGCGACATCATCGGCGATCACACCGTGCTGTTTGCGGGCGAAGGCGAGCGACTCGAGATCACCCATCGCGCCACCAGTCGCGAAAACTTCGCCCAGGGCGCGCTGCGCGCCGCGGCCTGGCTGGCGGGGCGTGCGCCGGGCCTCTACGACATGGGCGACGTGCTGGGGCTCTAGGTCCCATTCACATTAATGTTTGAACTGCTGTTCCAACGCATTGATGGTTTTGGAACGATGGTTCGAACAGTGCTTCGCGATGATCAGTGAGACCGCATCAAGGATCTTTTGCCGGGCAAGCCGGGCGATCGGGGCGTGACGGCAGCGGATAACCGGTTGTTCATCGAAGCGGTACCGTGGCTGCTGCGCACGGGTGCCCCATGGCGCGATCTTCCCCCTGAGTTCGGGCGCTGGCACACGGTGTACATGCGCTTCGCTCGGGGGCAGAAAAGCGGTGTCTGGGAGCGATTGTTCCAAGCGGTCAGCGCCGACACCGATCTGGAGGAGGTGTTCATCGACAGCACCGCGATTCGTGCCCATCTGCACGCGGCCGGCGCCCCCCAAAAAACGGTGCGCAAGCACTGGGTCGATCTCGCGGCGGCTAGGGCACGAAGATCCACCTGATCGGCGATGCACTGGGCAACCCCCTGACTTTCACGCTCAGAGGTGCCGAGCAGGCCGACGTTGCTCACCCCCCCTCGCTGCTCGACAGGGTGCCCGGCGCGAAGGCGGTCGTCGCCGACAAGGGCTACGACGCCGATGCGCTGGTCCAATCCATCGAGCACGCCGGGGCCGAAGCGGTGATCCCACCGCGCTCGAATCGCCGCTGCCCGCGAGCATTCGATACGCGCCGTTACCTTGCGCGCCACCTGATCGAGAATCTGTTCGCGCGCCTCAAACAATGTCGTCGCCTCGCCACACGCTACGACAAGCTGGCAGCACACTTCGCTGCGTTCGTTACCCTTGCCTCCATCTGCGTCTGGTTGGCTTAAGGAATGTCTGAACAAATCGCCCTGCGGCTGCCAGGATGCGGCAACGGCGT
>DAOKZK010000055.1:0-16806 GCA_035325645.1 Candidatus Macondimonas sp.
TGGGTCCATCCCAACCCAGGCGGCGGCAGCACGGTTTGCTCGATGTTCTGCAGAATGGCTGGCAAGCCGCCCGAGAGATCGTTGTTCAACAGCACCAGGCACGGGTCGAAATCGGCAACGCCAATCCGCGCGCCCTGGCGGACCAAGGGTTCGAGCTGAAGATGACGCACCGTCCGGCTCTCCAGCGGCGCAGGCTCGGTCAAGTCCGGACGCAGGCTGCCGATACGCACTTCGAAGCCGGCTTGCGCCACGATGCCGGCCAGCGTGCCCAAGCTGTCGAGGTAATAAGGGTTGCGGGTATGACTTTCCGGAACGATCAGGACCCGGCTGGCGGTCGGGCAGCTGCGCTCGATGGCTTGGCGCATGGCCTGGACGCACAACGGCTGACAGTCCGCTGACAGATTGTTGAAGCCCGCCGGAAAGAGGTTCGTGTCCACCGGTGCGAGCTTGAAGCCGGCATTGCGCAGGTCGACCGAGGCATACAGCGGGGGCCGAGTGTGTTGCCACTGGCGCCGGAACCAGTATTCGATCGTGGTCTGCTGGGCCAGCAGCGTGGCTTCCAGGAGCTGGACCGGGCCGTGAACCTGGCGATTGAGCAGCGGAATCGTGGTCGGTTCGGGGCGGGCCATGGAGGATCCTGTGGTGAGCCTTTCAGGGGCTCATGATACTCAATCGATTCGAGAGCGAACCATCCAGCGGTAGGAAGAAGCCCATGAACATCTCACCACAGGACCACGGCAAGGCATCGCCCGATCCGCGCGCCATGCGCATCATGGTCATCGACGACAGCAAGACCATACGGCGGACTGCCGAAACCCTGCTGAGTCGCGAGGGATTCGACGTCATCACCGCGCAGGATGGCTATGAAGCGCTCGGTATGGTCGTGCGTCACCGCCCGGATCTGGTGTTCGTCGACATCATGATGCCGCGCCTCGATGGCTATCAGACCTGCGCGTTGATCAAGCGCCATCCGGACTTTCGACGCATTCCGGTCGTGCTGTTGTCCAGCAAGGATGGGTTGTTCGATCGCGCCAAGGGCCGTCTGGTCGGGTCCGAGCGCTACCTCACCAAGCCTTTTACCCGAGAAGAGCTGCTCGAGACGGTGTCGGCATTCGCGGCTGACAGGGAACAGGCAACGGCAGAGACGGCATCGTAGGAGCCGGACATGGCGCGCATCCTGATCGTCGATGATTCCCCGACAGAACTGCACGCGCTGCGGCGTCTGCTGGAGCGCCACGGCTATCAGATCCTCGAGGCGCGCGATGCCCAGCAGGGCATCGATCTCGCCCGGCGCGAACGCCCCGATCTGATCCTGATGGATGTCGTCATGCCGGGGATGAGCGGCTTTCAGGCCACCCGTAGGCTGACGCGTGACGAAGAAACGGCCCGGATTCCCGTGTTTCTGGTGAGCTCCAAGACCCAGGAAAGCGACCGCATCTGGGGGCTGCGCCAGGGCGCCGCCGATTATGTGGTCAAGCCGGTCGAGGAACGGGACATCCTGCCGCGCATGCATGCGGTCCTCGGTACATGAACCAACTGCTCGCCGCTGCGATGACGGTTCGCATCGGGCCCTATGCTGCGCTCGAGGCGATGGAGTCGTATTGCAGTGGCGGGTCGGGCACGGTCGACACCCCCGCCCGGACGAATCACGTGCCTGCCTTGATCTTTGCGGCGGCCAATCGCAAGTGGGCGCTTCCTCAGCGGTGGGTCGCGGAAGTCATGAGGCTTCCGCGGCGGGTGCGTATCCCCAACGCGCCCGAAGGTTTGCTGGGTATGGTCAACCTGCGTGGCGCACTGGTGCCGGTGCTCGATGCTGGTTTCCTGCTCGGGCTGCACGGCGGGTCGGGCGCAGAGACGACGGTCATCGTGCTCCGGCAAGGCCGGCAGTGGGTGGGCCTCGCGGTGGGCCAGATTCTGGGGCTGCAGAACTTTCCCGCGGAACTGCGTCGGGATGTGCCGCCATCGGGCCTTTCGCCGTCGGCGCGATGGCTGGGGGTCATCGGCCAACATGCCGGCGCTCCGGTGGGCCTGGTCGACTGGCCCATGCTGCTGCGTCTGCCGCATCCTGCGCACACGAACGCGACCTGATCCGCGCGTCCGGGCTGAACCGCTCCATGCTTCCATCGCCCTATCAAGACCACTGCGGCCTTGCCGATTCCAGAATGGTGAGCGCCGCCGGCACTTGCCGGATACGCACCGCTCGGAGGGTCAGATCGCACCATGCCTGAGATATCGTTCGCCGCCCTGCGCGGGAAGCAGTCGGATCGCCGCGCGTCCATGTTCGTGATGGGGGCACTGGCGACTGCCATCTTTCTCACCTTGAGCGGCTGGGCCTATCTCAGCGCACTCGAATGGCGTGACCAGCAACAGATGGAGTTGACCGTCGAACAGAAATTACTGGCCGAGCGCATCGCAGCGCGCAGCTTCGAAGTCGCCAACGCGCTGAGCGACGAACTCGTCAATCGCCAGACCTTCAACGACCTTGTCCGCAGCATCGAGCGTTTCACCGCGGCAAGCAGGGCGCTCAAGTCGGGCGACCCTCAGACCGGGCTGGATCCCGTTCCGGCCAGCGTCCAGGCACGACTCGATGTGGTGATCGAGGCCTGGACTCGGGCTCAACCGCACCTGCAATCGTTGCTCGCCGTACGTGCCGTGATGCCTGGCGCCCGAGCCTACCAGACAGAGTTTCAGACGGCGCTTGGAGACTGGATGACCGATCTCGACGCCTTGCTCGATCAGATGAGGGCCGCGCGCCTGTCTCCCGAGCAGACCAATCAGGCGCTGCGACTGGGACTCGACCTGCAGCGGATGCGTGAGGGTATCGATGCGCTTTTCTCCGGCGCGGGCGACGCGGCCGCGCTGCCGAGGCAGTTGACCGCCACCCTGGCGCGGGTCGGCGACGGACTGCAGGCACTGGATGAGGGCAATCGATCCGCGGGGATCTCGGCCCTGCCCGCCGAAGGTCCGATCCGCGAGACGCTGGTCCGCATGCTGGGTCGCTACCCCGCCCTGAGCCAGCAGGTCGACTACATCGCGGCCAACGGCGTGGCCCTGCATCGGGCGAATCGCGCGTCCCGCCAGTTGGCGGTAGGGCTGGCAACCGTCCAGGAGGGGCTGACGCAGCAGGAACTGGCCTTGAAGGAAGTCCGCGAGACCCGATTCATGCAGCCCTTCTTTCTCGTGGTGCTGAGCGGCATCAGCGTGGGGCTCGTGATCCTGGCGATTTATCAACTGATTGCGCGGGTGCGGCAGCTTTTGTTGCAGGCGCGCCAGGCGAACCAGAAGAACCAGGAGGCGATCCTTCATCTTCTCGACGAGATGGGCGATCTGGCCGAAGGCGACCTGAGCGTTCAGGCCACGGTGACCAGCGATGTGACCGGCGCCATCGCGGATGCGGTGAATTACTCGGTCGAGCAGTTGCGCGAACTCGTGCGGACCATCAACCAGACCGCCGAGCGGGTGGCCGCAGCGGTGACGGAAACCCAGGACGTCGCCACGCGCCTGCTGGTGGCCAGCGAGCGGCAGACGGTTCAGATCGAATCGACCAGTGCCGCGATTCAGAGCATGGTCCAGTCCATCGACCAGGTTTCGGACAATGCTCAGCGCTCGGCACGGGTGGCTCAGCATGCCGTAGAGGTGGCCGGCAAGGGCAGCGCCGCCGTCCGGCGCACCATAGAGGGAATGCAGGTCATTCGCGAGCAGATCCAGGAAACGTCCAAGCGCATCAAGCGACTGGGGGAGAGCTCGCAGGAGATCGGTCACATCGTCGCCCTCATCAACGATATCGCCGAGCAGACCAACATCCTTGCGCTCAATGCCGCCATCCAGGCTTCTGCGGCCGGAGAGGCCGGCCGCGGCTTCGGCGTGGTGGCCGATGAAGTGCAGCGCCTCGCGGAGCGGTCCGCGGCGGCGACACGGCAGATCGAAGGTCTCGTACGCATGATCCAGGCCGACACCCAGGAAGCGGTGGCGTCCATGGAGAGGAGCACGACAGGGGTGGTTTCGGGTTCCCAGCGCGCCGAGGACGCCGGGAACGCACTGGATGAAATCGAACGGGTCTCGAGCCAGATTTCCGTGCTTGTGAACAGTATTTCGGAGGCGGCCCAGCAACAGGCGACCCGCGCCGGCGAAATGTCGACCAGCATGCGCGCCATCCGCGAGGTCACTGTGCAGGCTGCAAAGGGTACGCGAGCAACGGGGCATGCCATCGGCCGGCTGGCTCAACTGGCCACGGAGCTGCGCCGTTCGGTGTCAGGCTTCAAATTGCCCACCTGAGGAACCTGCCCATGCAGCCGGCTGTGATTCCCTCGCCATCCGAATCGCCCCTTCGTCGCACTGCCGAGCAGCTCCAGACGCTGGATGCGCTGATGCCGGGCATCCACGAGCACATCGATCGTCTGAGCGCGCTCGTCGATGAGCTCGCGGAGCGATCGGCCACGCCGGAAGATCTCGACACCCTGAGGCAGGAGCTGCGCCGGCTGGTCGACACCCTGACGTTTGCCGAGCTCACCGGACTGGTCTACGTCGTGGGTCAGGCCATCAACGCCCTGGATAGCTGCTCGCATCCGGAGCTCTACACGGCGTCGATGAGCGATGCAATCGCCGGGATGCTCACTGTGCTGCCGGCCTACCTGTCGCTGCTGGCTGACGGCGAGCCGGAGTGTCCGGCGCTGCTGCTCATGTCGGTCAATGCGCTGCGGATGTCGATGAACCGGCCGCCGGTCTCGGCGGCCGAGATCTTCGCGGCAACCGTCGGGGCCGACCTGATCGAACGCTTGGGACCGGAGCCCTGCGGGCAGAATCCGGGGGATCTGCAGGCATTTGCCAAGCGCTACCGGGTGGGGATCATGCATGCCACCTTGGCCGTGCTGCACGGCGGCGATACCCAGAAGCCGCTGATGGCACTGACCCGGGTTGCGGAAAAACTGGAAGCGGCTGCAACGACGGAATCCATCGCCCGCAGCTGGTGGGTCCTGCGCGCGCTGTTCATGGTCATGACCGAGTCGACCGCGCTGCCGGGCGAGAGCCGACCGTTGCTGCTGCGCATCGAATCCCTGCTGCGCGGCTTGGCGGCGGCCGGTGAATCGCCCGAGGTCATCGATGCCCATCGGTTGGTCGCCGGGCAAGCGCTTTATCTGCTGGGACGGACGACGTCCTTGCCCGAAGGGCTGCCGGGTGAGGTGATGCGGGTCTACGATCTCGCCCATCGTGTCGTGTCGCCCCTCGAGCAGGAGCGCTTGCAGCGGGCGCTGGGCGATGTCGGCAGCCAGGCATTGGCCGGGGTCACCGCGACGATTCGCAATGATCTGCAGATGGTGAAGGAGTCGCTCGACGTCATGTCGCGGATGGCGCATCCGGCGGTGGACGAACTCAAGCTGCTGCTGAACGTGGTCGAAGGGATCTGCGGTACCCTTGCCATTCTGGATCGCGCGGACTGGTTGCAGCAGATGGAGGAGGCTGCGGGGCGCATCGCCAGGTGGGTGGCATCAGGCGCCGTACCGAAAGAGGACTGGTCGGATGTGGCCCATACGGTGCTCGGTGTGGAAGCGGCCCTGTCTGCATGGTCGCTTCCGGCCCATGGCGTCGACACCGATGTTCTGCAGACGGCCGAGCGCGCGGTCCTGCGCGAAGTGCAGCTCGATCTGCAGCGCTTCATAGACAGGCTGGAGAGTGCTGCGGAAAGCCCGACGGAAACCGTGGGCGAACCGTTGCGGCTCATAGGTGATGTGCTGACGATGACCGGCCGGACCGAAGTGGGCGTGTGTTTCCAGCGCTTGGCCGTCGCCCTGCCGGCGTGGCGACCGGAGGTCCTGGCGCAGAAGGACGCGCTGGCCGCGGCGCTCGAGGGTATGCTGCTGTGTCTGGACGACGGAGAACCGCTCGGCGGCGTCACGCAGACGCGCGCAGATGGACTGGTTGCCCAATTCGAATCGTCCGTCGGCCTGGTCGCTGCGTCTGCGGCGACCATGAATCCGGCGGTTGCCGAATCGATATCGGTTCCGACGGAGGATTTCGACGTTCACGCGGTTTTCCGTGAGGAGGCGGCCGAAATCCTGGTCCAGCTCGACCCGATCCTGAGACATTTGCAAGCGAATGGCGGCGATCGGTCGGCGCTGTCTGAGGCGCGGCGGTTGTTTCACACCCTCAAGGGTTCGGGACGGCTAGCGGGGGCCCATGCCGTGGGCGAACTGGCCTGGGCCTCCGAACGCATCCTCAACGGCGCGCTCGAGCGGGGCGATGCGATCGACCCTGACAGGGCGATGGCCATCATGAGCGCGGCCTCGCAGATCGCCTTGCATCTGGAGCAGGCAGATCAGATTTTGTCGCCGGACGGACAACACTGTCTCGACCGCCTGGGCGCCTTGGCTGGGGCAGGCGTCGCACCGGGAGAGTCGAGTCCGGTTCCTCCAGAGACGCCCACCGCGTTCCAGTCTGCGGTGTTTCCCACCGATGCGTCGAGCGCCGGTGCAACGACCGAGTCCGGGCAAGAAGCCGGTGTGCACGGCGAGGATGTTTCCAATACGCGAACGAGTCCCGATGCGGCGCCGCCAGAGCTCGAGACGGTCGGTCCGGTGCCGGCACCGCTCGGCGACACGGAGGGGATCGATGAGGATGATCCGGGCGCGAGCCTGTCGGCGTTGTTCGAACGCGAAACCAGGGATTACCTCGATCGACTGGAGCGCTATCTGGCAGGCGCGGAACCGGATCGGGGACTGCCGATCGACGGGGATGTGTTGCGAATCTTTCACACGTTGAAGGGGACCGCGCGCACCGTCGGACGCGCGACGCTCGCGGACTGGGCCACCGAGATCGACGACTGGACGAAGGCGGCGCTGCAGGTCAGCCGGCCGCTCGGTCCGGATCAGGTCGCCATCCTGCGCGCCGCAGCGACGGATTGCCGTCGGGCCGTGGTTGCGGACGGGGATGACCTGAGCACCGAGTGGCTGCCACAGCTGATCGCCGATCGGGAGCGGATGCATCGTGAGTTGAGCACGGCGACCGCCGATCAGGTGGACCCCGGGTTACGGGCGCTCTTTCTGGAGGAGGCCGTCGAACTCCTGGCTCACATCGACGCCCTTTTCGCAGAGGCGGCCGCGACGCCGGACCCGTTGCCGGTGGATGCCCTGATGGGCGATCTGCACACCTTCAAGGGCGGCGCGCGCATGGTGGGCGCCATGCTGCTGGGCGACCTCGCGCATGCCATCGAGACCTATCTTGCGCGCCTGACTGCGCCTGAGTCTGCTCAGAGCGATGCCCGGACGGTGCTGCGCCACGCTTTCGACACGTTGCAGGGCCAGCTCGACCAGTGGGCCGAGGGGCTTCCCGTGGTGATCCCCGCTCCACTGCTGCGCACGCTCGAGGGAATGCCCGTGGACCCGGAGCCCGTCCGGGCAGCTCCGGAGTCACCCGGTCGCATGCCCCCGGCGGCCGTGGCGGTGCCGGATGCGCCGGTCGGGGCGACCCGGTCGCCGCTGGCCGAGCCAGATTCTTCAGGGCATTTGCTCGCCGACCCTGCGGGACATGATGCGGATCGGATCGCGTCCGCCGAGGCGGTTGACGACGCTCCGCGCCTGCCTTTGCCCGATTGGTGGGATACGCCCTTGCCCGGGATCGCCGAGGAGTCGGTGGTGGCGGCCGAGCCGATTCGCGTTCCGGCGCCGACCATCGACGGCCTGCTGGGGCAAGTCGGTGAATGGATTGCCGCGCACGGACGCGTCGAGCAGCCGGTCCGTGAACTGGCCAGCTACTTTCGCGAGATCGGTCGCACGATCGAACGGCTCCAGCGGCAGTTGCGCGAACTGGAAATGGAGGCCGAGTCCCGCATCGTGTTCAAGGCGGAGCAGGCCGACGCGCCGGGCTCCGCGGAACACTTCGATCCCCTGGAGTTCGATCGCTACACCCGTCTGCAGCACTTGTCGCGAGCCTTGGCCGAGAGCATGACGGACCTGCTCAGCCTCCAGGAACTGGTCGCGGATCTGCAGCAGGGAGCGGAGGCCGCGCTGCAGCATCAGCATCGGGTGGCCGGAGTCATCCAGCAGGATCTGCTGCGCACCCGCATGGTGTCGTTCGAGGTCCAGGCGGGCCGCCTGCAGCGCATCGTCCGCCAGACGGCCGAGGCCGTCGGCAAGCAGGCCACGTTGAGGATCAGCGGCGGAGAGACCGAGCTCGACCGCCAGGTGCTGGACCGCATGATCGCGCCGCTGGAGCATCTGCTGCGCAATGCATTGGCCCACGGCATCGAACCCGCCGCAGAACGCACGCGTCTCGGGAAGCCGCCGTCGGGCCAGATCGTCCTGCAGGCGCGCCGAGAAGGCGGCCAGATTCTGCTCGAGATTGCCGATGACGGCAGGGGGCTGGACACAGCGGCAATCCTGGCGCGCGCGCGTCAGCGCGGCCTGGTGAACGCCGACGAGCCATTGAGCGATACCGAGATCCATCATCTCATTCTCGCCCCCGGACTCAGCACCGCCGACCAGGTGAACCAGATTGCCGGCCGTGGCGTGGGCATGGACGTGGTGCATGCCCAGATCAAGGCCTGTGGCGGACGATTGGAAATTGCCTCGGAGCCCGGACTGGGAACCCGTTTCAGGATCTGGCTCCCCTATACCATGGCTGTGAGCCACTGTCTGTTGCTGAAGATGGCAGACGAGCACTATGCCGTCCCGCTGGCGGGCGTCGACGGGGTCTTGCGCCTGGGTCATGACCAGTTGACGCGGTGGCGGACCGGCGATATCGACCATCTCCAGCATCTGGATGGATCCTATCGACTGCTGAGCTTGGCTCGTCTGCTCGGGCTGCCCGACAGCCATCCCGAAGTGGATGCGCCCGAGCCGGCCGCGCTTCTCGTCAATAGCGGGGGCAGGCGCTGGGCACTGGTCGCCGAAGCCCTGATCGGTACGCTCGAGTTGGTGGTGCGCCCCGTGGGATCAAGGGTGGCGTCGGTTCCCGGCATCAGCGGCGCCGCTTTCCTGAGCGATGGCGGTGTCGCCGTGATGCTCGACCTGCCGTCCCTGATCGAAACCCGGCAACGCACGCCCCCGACCGACGAATCCGTCCAGCCATCCGCCGCCGAGAGGTCTGCGCCCATCCTGCGTATTCTCGTGGTGGATGATTCGATTACGGTGCGTCGGGTCACGGCTCGGCTGCTCGAGCGGCAGGGGATGGCCGTGACGACGGCGCGCGACGGTGTCGATGCCCTGCAGAAGCTGCAGGAGCAGCCGCCCGACCTGGTGCTGCTCGATGTGGAGATGCCGCGGATGGATGGCTTCGAGCTGCTGGCGAACATGCAATCGAGCGATGCGTTGCAGGCCATTCCGGTGGTGATGGTGACTTCACGCACGGGCGACAAGCACCGTGAGCGCGCGCTGACGCTCGGTGCCGCGGACTATCTTGGCAAGCCCTACCAGGAAACCGAACTCCTCCAGACCATTGCGCGATTGACGCACACCGCCGTATCTGCGGCGGCACGGGAAGCGATCGCTTATGAGAACTGACGCCGTTTACTGCCAGGTGCTGCCGGTCGTCAATCGTCGCCTGCTGGTTGCCCATAAAGTGGTGGTCGAGATCCTGCCCTTGCCGAATGTGGCGACTCCGGGCGCTCCGCCTCCAGCCACCGTTGCCTGGCGCGCCGGTGAGCTGCCGCTACTGTGTTTCGAGTGCTTGTGCGGCGATCGCGCGCCTGATGTGAATCCCCGCACGCGCGTGGCCGTCCTCCAGCTGCCCGGCCCGGCGGGTGAACCGATCCATGCCGGATTGTTGATTCAGGGCTATCCGCAGATGGTTCCGGTGGAAGAGGATCAACTCGAGGCCTTGCCGTTGACCGCCGCGGACGACGGTGCGCCCGTGCTGTTTCGGGTGCGGTTTGCGCGTGGGGAGATGCTGATCCCTGACCTGAGCGCTCTCGCCCGAGGCCTTGATGCGCCGATGTCGCCAGCGGGCGCGCGCCTATCGGAGATCGCCCCAGCGCGACTGCAGGACGCTGATGGCGGCGAGGGCGGCGGTTTCGGTCCGCAGGATGCGGGGGCCGAGCCGAATTCCGTGGAAGTCATGCTCCCGGGCGAGGATCCGCTCCCTGCTGTCGAGCCCGCCTTCGGGCCCGATGAGGAGCGCGACTGAAGCCGGCGCTGGTCGCTCATCCAGCCCCGTCTCGGCGGTCGGTTCCAGCATCAGTCGCAAGTCGGTGTCCTGTGCCGGCAGCGCGAGGGCATCGGTGAAGGCGAGAGGTGCAGCCAGGGCCGGCAGGCGCGCACGGCCGCACTGCGCGGCGGCGTGGGCGAGGATGCCCTGCCAATGCGCCTGACGTTTGGCCGCACGTTCCCCGGACAGATGCACACCGGTGCGGGCGCACAGCACGGGAACGATGCGGGCAACTCCAAGTTCGACGGCCTTTTGCATCACCAGGTCCATGCGTTCGCCGCGCGAGATGCCTTGCAGGAGGGTGATGGCAAGCGGCGATTCCCGCTGCGGTTCGCTGGGCACATCCGTCAGGTGCACCGCGCCATCCTGCCGCCCGAGGCGCGCGATAAGGCCGCGGCACTCGATCCCCTCGCCGTCGAACACGACGACCTCGGCGCCGACCGCGAGACGCAGCACGCTGCGCAGGTAGTGTGCGGTCTCGGCAGGCAGCGCCACGACGGCGTCGCGCGACAGCGTGGCCGGAATCCAGATCCTGGGGATGCGCACGTTCAGTCCAGCGTTGCGAGCGTGATGCCCTCGCGCGCCACCTGCACCATGAGGTCGATCTCATCGGTCGTCGTGACATAGGGCGGCATGAAGTAGACCACATTGCCCAGGGGGCGCAGCAGCACCCCGCGCGCCAGGCCGTGGCGGTAGACGCGCAGCCCGCGCCGTTCCTGCCAGGGATAGTGGCTTTGGCGATCGCCGCCCGGCGTCATCTCCACCGCCGCGATGAGCCCCGTTTGGCGGACCTCGCCGACATGGGGATGCTCGGCGAGCGGGGCGAGGGCGCGGGCGAGGTGATCGGCCAGTGCCCGGTTGTCGTCGAGCACCGGGCGCTGCTCGAACAGATCCAGCGTGGCCAGCGCCGCCGCGCAGCCCAAGGCGTTGCCGGTATAGCTGTGCGAATGCAGAAAGGCGCGGAGCGTGGTGTAGTCGTCATAAAAGCACCGGTAGATCGCATCGGTGGTCAGCACGGCGGACAGCGGCAGGTAGCCCCCGGTCAGGCCCTTGCCCACGCACAGGAAATCCGGCGTGATCGCCGCCTGCTCGCAGGCGAAGAATGTGCCGGTGCGACCAAAGCCGACGGCGATCTCGTCGCAGATGAGATGCACCTGGTAGCGGTCGCACAGCGCGCGCAGGCCGGTGAGGTAGGCAGGGTGATACATGCGCATGTGGCCGGCGCATTGCACCAGGGGCTCGACGATGACGGCGCAGATCTCCGCGTGCCGCGCCTCGAGAAGCTCGGCCATGGGGGTGAGCATGCGCTGGCTGTGATCCGCCCAGCTCTCGCCCTCGGCGCGCAGGTAGCAATCCGGCGAGGGTGCCTGCAGGACCGGCATCAGCAGGGGGCCGTAGGTTTCCCGGTACAGCTCGACGCCGCCGACGGCCAAGGCCCCGAGGGTCTCGCCGTGATAGCCGCCCGTCAGCGCGACGAAACGGGTCTTGCGCGGGTGACCCTGATTGCGCCAGGCATGGAAACTCATCTTGAGGGCGATCTCGACCGCCGAGGAGCCGTTTTCGGCATAGAACACCCGGCTGAGCCCCTGAGGGGCGCGCGCAACGAGTCGCTCGGCCAGCGTCACCGCCGGCTCGTGGGTGAAGCCCGCCGTGATGACGTGAGCCAGCGCATCCAGTTGGTCGCGGATGCGCGCGTCGATGTGCGGATGGCCATGGCCGAAGAGATTCACCCACCAGGAGCTGATGGCATCCAGATAGCGCCGCCCCTCGTAGTCTTCCAGCCAAACCCCGCACGCCCGGCGGATCGGGATCAGGGGCAGCGTCTCGTGGTCCTTCATCTGCGTGCAGGGATGCCAGAAAACCTGCAGGTCGCGGGCACGCAGCGCGTCGTTGGCGTCGGTCATGAGGTCGTTCCGGGGCTAGGGGCGGCGTGTGGTGGGTGCAGTCTGCAGGGTCTTGAGAAAGACTTTCGAGTTGCGCTTGAAGTTGTACAGGGCCTGGCGCGCAACCGGCAGGTCTTCGATCCGGGCGGGGCGATAGCCGTGTTCGATGAACCAGTGCGCGGTCTGGGTGGTGAGCACGAACAGCCGGCGCAGGCCGCGCGTCCAGGCGCGCTGTTCCAGGTGCGCGAGTAGCTCGTGTCCCAGGCCGAGTTCGCGGTAATCGGGGTCGACCGCCACGCAGGCGATTTCCCCGGCATCCTCGGCCGCGAAGACGTACAGCGCAGCACAGGCCAGGATGGTCTGATCGCGCTCCATGACCACGAAATTGCCGATTTCGAGCTCCAGCTGTTCGCGCGAGCGGTGCACGAGGATGCCCTGGGCTTCAAGCGGCGCAATCAGGGCCAAGAGGCCCCCGATGTCCTCGACGGTGGCCTCGCGCACCACATCGTACTTACCGGCGGTGATCAGGGTGCCGATACCGTCGCGGGTGAACAGTTCGAACAGCAGGGCGCCTTCCCGGCGGCGCGGGATGAGATGCGCGCGCGGCACACCGCCGCGACTTGCCTGAATGCAGCCCATCCAGGCCGCCCGGCGCGCCGCCGGGAATCCGTCCTCGCCAGCGAGGCGCTCGGCCTGTGCGGGGTCCATCTGGCCGGGGCGACTCGATTCCGCCTGCCCGTCTGCGCCCTCATCTTCCAGAAAAATCAGCTTGTCGGCTCCGAGCGCGATGGCAGCCTGGGTGGCGAGGTCTTCGGTCTGAAGCAAGAAGGCCTCGCCCGTGGTGGAATAACCGATCGGCGAGAGCAGCACGACGGCTTCGTCTTGCAGGATCTGGCGGATCGCGACAGTGTCCAGGCGGCGGATTTCGCCGCTGTGCTGATGGTCCACGCCGCCCCGCACGCCGACGGGCCGGGCAATGACGAAATTGCCCGCCACGACGCGCAGGCCGGCGCCGTCCATGGGGGTCTGCGGGAGCCCACTGGAAAAGGCCGCTTCGATGTCCAGGCGCGTCGCGCCGATGGCGTTCTTCAGGGCGGGGAGCCCTGCTGTCGGCAGCACGGGAATGCCGTCATGGTGGTCAAGTTCCAGCGCCGCTCGCTCCAGTCGCTGGGCGAACTGGGGGCCGATGCCATGGACCAGCACCAAGCGGACGCCGAGGCTCGCCAGCAGGGTCAGATCCTGGACCAGGTCGGGGAAGCCCGGCGCCGCGACCGCCTCCCCGCTGATGCACACCACGAAAGTCTTGCCGCGATGGGCATTGATGTAGGGCGTGCTGTTGCGAAACCACTTGACGAAGTGATCCATGGATTCAAACCGCGGCGGGGGTCAGACAGAAGCGGACGATGAGGTCCTGCAGAATTCGGATCATGGGCGCGATGCGATCCAGCGCCAAGTATTCATTCGGTTGATGGGCCTGTTCGATGTTGCCGGGCCCGAGGATGACCGCGTCCATGCCCATGGCGCGATAGTAGGGGCCCTCGGTGCCGAAAGCCACCGAGATCGGGTCTTGACCCGTCAAGGCGGTGCACGCCGCCACCAGCGGGCTGTCCGTTGGCGTCTCGAGCGGCGGCAGGCCATCGAACAGCGGCTGGAATTCGAGCGCGAGGCCCAGATCGGCAAGGGCTGCATCGACTCGGGACCGCAGCAGATCGCGCAGTGTTTCCGGTTCCATGCCCGGCAAGAGCCGCACATCGAAATGCAGTTCGCACGCGCCGCAAATGCGATTGGGATTGTCCCCCCCGTGGATATGGCCGAGGTTGAGGGTCGGATAGGGGATGGCGAACCCCGCATGGTGATGGCGCTCCCGCCAGCGCTGGCGTTCGTTCATCAACGCCGTGATCACGCGATGCATGCCGTCCAACGCGTTGCGTCCGAGAGATGGGTCACTGGAATGGCCGGAATGGCCGATGATGCGGATGCGTTCCATCATCACGCCTTTGTGAAGATGCGCTGGACGCATCGCAGTCGGTTCGCCGATGAGGGCATAGCGGCCCTGGAAGGCCTTGCTGCGCATCAGTTCGCGGGCCCCTGCCATGCTCGTCTCCTCGTCGCAAGTCGCGACGATGACCAGCGGCTGATGGGGCTCGATTGCGCCCAGGCCAGCGACCGCCGACAGGGCGAGAGCGAAGAAGCCCTTCATGTCGCTTGCGCCGAGACCGTAAAGGTTTCCTTCCCGTACCGAGCCCTCGAGCGGATCGGAGTTCCACCCCGAGAGATCGAACGGGACCGTATCCGTATGCCCCGCCAGAACCAGTGCGCCCGAGCCGTAGCCCAAGGTGGCGACGAGGTTCGCCTTGCCCGGCCGGCCCGGCAGCGGCAGGATTTCCGTTCTGAAGCCAAGCTGTTGACACCATTCGCTAATGCGTTCGATGACCGCCTGGTTTCCCATGTCCAGTTCCGGTTGGGCGCTGCTGACCGAGGGGATGGCGATGAGCTCTGAAATGAGTTGCGGAGCGGGTGGAAGAAGCGTGTGCATGAGAGGCATTGTGGCGCCGGGCGGGTGCTTCGGCAAGCGTGAAAACTTGAACTCTCGGCGCCGGATCGCTTACTGTCGGCGCTAGCTGCCAATTGGGCAGGCAGATTCGGTAAGGCATTGACCAGATTGCAACTGGCATCGGGCGCGCCGGATAAACCCTTGTACGGGGCGGAAAAACAGCGGCCTCCACTACGGCGATGGATCTGGCTCGCGGCTCTGGGTGCACTCGTCGCCGCGGCCGGCTGCGAGCGGCGTGTGGCGTCGGGCGAGGAAGACTTGGCGTCCATCCGCGCGCGCGGCGAGCTGGTGGTGGTCACCCGGGCTGCGCCCACCACTTTCTACCAAGGTGGCCACGGCCCCCAAGGCCCCGAATTCGACATGGTCGAAGACTTCGCGCGCCATCTGGGCGTCCGCACCCGCTATCTGGTCGCCAGCAGCGTCACCGAAGCGCTGCATTGGCTGGATCGAGGCCAGGCCGATCTGGCCGCGGCCGGCATCAGCCGCACGCCGTCGCGCGAGGCGAGATTCCGCTTCGGACCGGTCTACCGACACATCGAGCAACAGGTCGTGTGCCACCGCGACGGGCCACGCCCGGCCCGCGTTGCCGACCTGGTCGGGCTGCGTCTGCGCGTCGGCCGCGATACCAGCCATGAGGAAAGGCTCCAGTCGATCGCGGCCGCTGTGCCGGGCTTGCGCTGGGACGCAGCCGATGGCGAGAGTGCCGAGCAGCTCCTGGAGCGTGTCTGGCGTCGGGAGATCGATTGCACGGTCGTCGATTCGCTGGAAGTGGCCGTGCAGCGGCGCTTCATGCCGGAACTCGACATCGCCTTCGATCTGTCCGGCAGGGAGGAACTGTCCTGGGTGCTGCCGAAGCGTTCGGCGCATCTGGCCGAAGCGCTCGAGGGCTGGATGCAGGGCTACCGTGACCAAGGCCTGCTGGCTGCGCAGGAGGAGCGTTATTTTGGTCATCTTGACGCCTTCGACTATCTCGACGTCACCACTTATCGCGGCCGGATCTTCACGCGCCTGCCCCGCTACCGGACCCATTTCCGCAGAGCCGAGGCGCGCTACGATCTGCCATGGACGCTGCTTGCGGCGGTCGCCTACCACGAGTCCCACTGGGATCCGGCGGCCGTCAGTCCGACCGGGGTGCGCGGTTTGATGATGCTGACCTCGAACACCGCCCGTTCCCTGGGGGTCGATCGCTTGGACCCGGCCCAGAGCATACAGGGGGCCGCGCGCTATCTGACCGAGTTGCGCGACAGCCTTCCGCAACAGATTCCCGAACCTGATCGGACCTGGATGGCTTTGGCTGCGTACAATGTGGGTTTGGGCCATCTGCAGGATGCACGGGCGCTCGCCGAGCACCTGCAGCTGGATCCCAATCGATGGACGGGAGTCAAGCAGGCTTTTCCGCTGCTGTCGAAGCGTGCTTACGCGCGCCACAGCCGGTTCGGCTACAGTCAGGGGGATCAGCCCGTACGCTACGTGGAGCGGGTGCGGAACCTGCACGCCGTTCTGAACCAGGCATATGCCGAGCAGGGCCCATACGCCTTGGCAGGCTGGCCCGGCGATGAACGCCGCGTCGCCTATCAGTGAAGGTCGATGTCCGCCGGGGACGGCTCATGGGGGCTGTGTACCGGCCGAGCCCATTTTGTGACCGGCGACCAGCCGGCACCACGATCTCTCTGCTCGTGATCCACGGCATCAGCCTGCCGGCCGGACAGTTCGGTGGGCCTTGGGTCGAGGGGCTGTTTCTCGGCCGGCTGTATTCGCGGCCGCCGCCCCAGCTGGCCGACCTTGTTGGCCTGCGGGTTTCGGCCCACCTGTTCGTTCGTCGCGATGGCCGGTTGCTTCAATTCGTGCCGTTTCATCGGCGCGCCTGGCACGCGGGTGTTTCGGTGTTTCAGGGCAGGCCCGGTTGCAACGACTACAGCATCGGCGTGGAACTGGAAGGCACCGATGCCGTTCCTTATGCAGATGTCCAGTACGCGCAGCTGGCATGCGTGTGTCGGCACCTCATGCGCGCTTACCCCGCCATCACGGCCGAGCGCATCGTCGGCCATTGCGACGTCGCCCCGGGGCGCAAGACCGACCCGGGGCAGGCTTTCGACTGGGCCCGGCTGCGTAGGTCCCTTGCGATCTGATACCCCGTTTACGGGCTGCTGCTGAGTTAACGGAGCGGCTCGGGCACGGAAACGTCCTGCTCTGCGCTCAGTATGCGCCGCCCATGCCGCCGCCCATGCCGCC
>DAOKZK010000056.1:0-16037 GCA_035325645.1 Candidatus Macondimonas sp.
CCGCGAAATCACCACGAAATCACACGGGTTCGGGAGTTGTTCAGACTTTCCCTAGGGCAGTGAGAGACTTTCGTCACGTGGCGGGATTACACTCCCGGCACATCAAAAAGGGCGAGTGAGTGATCCATGATGCGCATGCCTCCGTCGGCCGTCGGTATCCTCGGGCTCATCATCTGCAATCCGTGCGTCGCGGCCGAAGCCCCGGCGTTTCCGGCGCCCATGGCCAGTTGCAGCGTGTTGACCGACGATGCGGCGCGGCTCAAATGCTACGACACGGTTGCGGGACGGACGCCGACGCAAAGCGTGGATTCGGCCGCCCAGGCAGCGCCTGAATCGCCGGATGAAAGCGGCGTGGCGCGCACGGTGGCATCTGCCATGGAGGCCGTGACGCCACCGCCCGCCGAGGAGCCCCCGTCACCCCTGGCCAAGCGCTGGCAACTGGTGGCCCAGACCGACCGGGGGCCCTTCGTGATCACGCCGTATCGGCCGACCTACATCCTGCCGCTTTCATACGTGGGCCGGCGCAACACCGAGCCGTTCCAGGCCACTTTCGGCGCTGATGAGCCCTTCGATCCCATCGAGGCCAAATTCCAGCTCAGCTTCATGAGCAAGCTGTGGCCGGAGCTGCTCGATCCGCGCGGCGACCTGTGGTTTGCCTACACCCAGCAATCGTTCTGGCAGGCCTATAACGGGGATGCCTCGGCGCCGTTTCGCGAAACCAACTACGAACCCGAATTGATTTACTCATGGAAGACCAACGTCAAGACGTTCGGGCTCAACAGCCGGCTGCTCAACGTGAGCCTGGATCATCAATCCAACGGCCGTGACGATCCGGTCTCGCGCAGTTGGAATCGCGTCATCGCCAGCGCCTTGTTCGACCGGGGGGATGATTTCGCGCTGGGGCTGAAGGCATGGTGGCGCCTGCCCGAGGATGCGGAGAAAGACGACAATCCGAATATCGAGGATTACGTCGGCCGAGCCGAGCTATGGACCTTCTGGGCGGCGGGACGCAACCACTACGCCGTGATGCTGCGCAACAATCTGGATTTCGGCGATCCACGCGGCGCGCTGCAGTTGGACTGGAGCATTCCGCTCGGCCACTCGCCGGTACGCGGCTACGTCCAGTATTTCTATGGCTACGGCGACGGGCTGATCGACTACGATTTCATCGCCAATCGCCTGAGCCTCGGCTTTTTGCTGACCGACTGGATGTGAGCGGCTCCGGGCGACTTTGTTAACATCGGCGGTCCCGCGCAGCCGCCTTTGGGCTGCGCTCCGTCTGGAGTCCGCTTGCGTCATGACCGTCGTCACCCGTTTCGCCCCCAGCCCCACTGGCCATCTGCACATCGGGGGCGCCCGTACCGCGCTGTTTTCCTGGCTCCATGCCCGCCGCATGGGCGGGCGCTTCATCCTGCGCATCGAGGATACCGATCGGGAACGTTCGACCGATGAATATGTCGAGGCCATTCTCGAAGGGATGGCTTGGCTGGGGTTGGAACATGATGAGGGCCCTTACTACCAGACCCAGCGCTTCGATCGCTACCGGGAGGTGATCGCGCGCATGCTCGCCGAGGGGACGGCCTATCACTGCTATTGCAGCCGTGAGCGCCTGGAAGCCTTGCGCGCCGAGCAGATGGCCGCCAAGGAAAAACCGCGCTACGACGGGTCGTGCCGGGATCGGCACGACCCGCCGCCCGAGGGCGTGAGTCCTGTGGTGCGCTTTCGCAATCCGCTGGACGGGCAGGTGGTGTTCGAGGACCTGGTGCGCGGATCCATTGCCTTCGCCAATGCCGAACTGGATGACCTCATCATCGCCCGCTCGGACGGCACGCCGACCTACAACTTCACAGTGGTGGTGGACGATGCGGACATGGGGGTGACACATGTCATCCGCGGCGACGACCACATCAACAATACCCCGCGACAGATCAACCTCTTGCAGGCGCTCGGCGTGACCCCGCCGGCCTATGCGCACGTGCCGATGATCCTGGGTGCTGACGGCCAGCGTCTGTCCAAGCGCCATGGGGCAGTCAGCGTGCTCCAGTACCGCGACGAAGGCTATCTCCCCGAGGCGCTGCTCAATTATCTGGTGCGGCTCGGCTGGTCGCGAGGCGATCAGGAGATCTTCAGCCGGCCCGAGATGATCGCGCTGTTCGATCTCAAAGCGGTGCATCGGGCGCCGTCGACCTTCAATCCCGACAAGCTGCTCTGGCTCAACCAGCATTATCTGAAAACGGCCGATCCTGTCTATGTGGCCGGCCATCTGCAGCCGCATCTGGCGCGGCTGGGCGTCGATCCGGATGCCGGCCCGGATCTCGCAGGCGTGGTGCGCGCGCTGCGTGAGCGCAGCAAGACGCTGGTCGAGATGGCCGAGGGCGCGCGGTTTTTCTTTGCCGACCATGTCGCCTACGATGAGAAGGCGGTGGCCAAGCATCTGGGCGAGGAGGGTTGCCGCGCGCTCAGCGCCGTGAAGGCACAGCTCGCGGAGCTGGCCGAATGGACGACCGAGGCGATCCATGGCGTCATCGAAACCGTGGCCGCCTCGGGCGGGTGGAAGATGGGGCAGGTGGCCCAGCCTCTGCGCGTCGCGGTCAGCGGTACGGCGGTTTCCCCGCCCATCGACCAGACGCTGCAATTGCTGGGGCGGGAAAAGAGCCTCGAGCGTATCGCGGCGGCGCTGCAGCACGTTCACAGCTAGCCGGGATGCCGGCAGCGTTTTCTGGAAGGAGGGCGTGTGCGGGCATTGATCTTTCACTTCCTGCTCGCTGGACTGTTCGGTCTCGTCGCAGGACCGGCTGGGGCCGCCGAGCGGTCGCCTCTGACTGGCCGGGTGGTCGAACTGGCCTTGACCGGACCGGTGGGTCCCGCAAGCAGCGATTATCTGGTGCGCGCCTTGGGGCGGGCCGGCGAGGAGAACGCTGCGCTGGTGGTGTTGCGGATCGATACGCCGGGTGGCCTCGACACCGCCATGCGCGACATCGTCCAGGCTGTCCTCGCCTCGCCCGTTCCCGTGGCGGGCTTCGTCGCCCCGGCCGGCGCCCGTGCCGCCAGCGCCGGCACCTACGTCCTGTACGCGTGCCATCTCGCCGCCATGGCGCCGGGAACCAATCTGGGCGCTGCCACGCCCGTGGCGATCGGACCCGGGGGCGACGCTCCTGATGTTCCGCGCCGTCCCAACGGTTCCGAGGCAGAGAAGGACGATACACGCTCCCCCGCGACCGATACCCTGACGCTGAAGTCACGCAACGATGCCGTGGCCTATCTGCGCGCCCTTGCCGAGCTACGGGGTCGCAACGCCGACTGGGCGGAGCAGGCCGTACGCGAGGCGGCCAGCCTGTCGGCACACGCGGCGCTGGATCAGGGCGTGATCGAGGTGATGGCGGCCGATCTCCCCGATCTGTTGCGGCAGCTTCAGGGGCGGCAGGTCGAGGCAGGCGGACGCGTATCGATTCTCGATGTTCAGGATCGCGAAGTAGTGCCCTTGTTGCCGGACTGGCGGACACGTCTTCTGGCCGTGATCACCAATCCCAATGTGGCCTATCTGCTGATGTTGGTTGGCATCTATGGCCTGATCCTGGAATTCTACAACCCCGGCATCGGCGTGGCTGGCGTGGCCGGCGGCATTTGTCTGTTGCTGGCGCTGTTCGCGTTCCAGGCCCTGCCGGTGAACTATGCCGGCATGGCGCTGCTGGTATTCGGCGTGATACTGATGGTGGCCGAGGCAGTGACACCGAGTTTCGGCGTGCTGGGCATCGGCGGCATCGTTGCATTCGTGCTCGGCTCGGTTGTGCTGTTCGATCGCGACGTCCCTGAATTCCGGATCGCCTGGGGGCTGATTTTCGGGATCGGGCTCGGCTCCGCGCTCGGCGTGGCCTTGCTGGCCGCGTTTGCCGTCCGTGCGGCGCGCCGCGGTGTGACGACAGGTGGCGAGGCGATACTGGCCGAGTATGGAGAGGCGATCGACGATTTCAGAGACGGGCAGGGCCGGGTCCGGTTGCACGGCGAGATCTGGCAGGCACGCAGCGATCGGGCGGTGCGAGCCGGCGCCCCGATACGGGTGCGGAACCGCCAGGGTTTGATCGTGGATGTGGAGCCGGTGGAGCCGCAAATGAACACAGCAGACACAGGAGAGGCGTCATGACGATTTCGGCAATTGGCATGGTTATCGGGGTCCTTCTGGCGTTTGTGCTATCGGGCCTGAAGGTGCTGCGTGAATATGAGCGGGCAGTCGTGTTTACGCTGGGACGCTTCTGGCGCGTGAAAGGTCCGGGACTGGTCGTGATCGTGCCCATCATTCAGCAGATGGTGCGCGTCGACGTGCGCACCATCGTCATGGACGTGCCCTCCCAGGACGTGATTTCGCGCGACAACGTCTCGGTCAAGGTCAACGCCGTGCTCTATTTTCGCGTCGTGGATCCCGAGCGGGCCATCAACCAGGTCGAAAACTATCTGGAAGCCACCAGCCAGCTTGCCCAGACCACTCTGCGCTCGGTGCTGGGTCAGCACGAGCTCGACGAGATGCTCGCCGAGCGCGACAAGATGAACGCCGACCTGCAGCGCATCCTGGACGTGCAGACCGATACCTGGGGCGTGAAGGTCGCCAACGTCGAGATCAAGCACATCGATCTGGACGAGAGCATGATCCGGGCGATCGCGCAGCAGGCCGAGGCCGAGCGCAGCCGGCGTGCCAAGGTGATCCACGCCGCCGGCGAGTTGCAGGCGTCGCGCAAGCTGCAGGAGGCGGCGCAGGTGCTGGCCGAGGCGCCGATGGCCATGCAGCTACGCTATCTGCAGACCCTCACGCAGATTGCCGGGGACAAGAGCTCAACCCTGGTCTTCCCCTTGCCGATAGACCTCCTGAAACCGTTGCTGGAATCCGCACAGCCGAGCGCCGCAGGCGTTCCATCGTCCGGGGCCACCGTCCCGGAATAACGCCGGGGCCCCCGATTCGGCCCGGCCTCGCGCGGGTCCGCAACGCCAGCGAAACGAAAGAGGCGCGGCGGATCGATGAGGCGATGGAAGGACTGGCTGGCGAGCCAATGGCTTTGGCAGATCTTTCTGGTACTGGCCGTCGGCGCTGGCGTGTTGCTTCAGGCACCTGCGCTGCAGCACCTGGAGTGGCGCCTCTACGACCGCGTTCTGCGCTGGGCACCCATCCCATCCCCCGTTCTCAATGGCATCTCCGTCGAAATTGATGCCCGTAGCCTCGCCGGCCAAGGCTCGGACCTGCAAACCCAGCTCGCGCGACTGGTGCATCTGCTCCAAAAGGACGGTGCTCGCGGCATTGGTATCCTGCTGCCGCTTGAGACCGACCCGGGCCTGCCCCCGTGGTTGACCGCCTTGGGGCAGACGCTGCAGGAAAGCGCTTTGGTGTCGACGGATCGGGCCAGCGTGAACCGCATGCAGCGCTTGCTCGGAGAAGGCGAACGGGACCTCGACCGAACCCGGCTGCTGTCCCGCGTGATGACGGAAAGTGGCATGACATATCTCTCTTTTCGATTCGGCGCCCAGCCTGACGCCGCGCCATTGCCGGATGCCTTGTTGCAGAGGGCGATTCCGCCGCGTCCGGGCACGACCGTGCTCCCGACCGCACCCGCCTGGACCGGCGGTTCCGTCGCCCCGCGACCGACCGTTCCCGCATCGCGCCTGGCGAATGCGTCGGCGGGGCTTGGCTTCCTGAACACCCCCTCAGATGGCGACGGCGTCACGCGAAGCATCCCTTTGGTCGTCAACCAGGAAGGGCGCTATTTCGCAGCGTTGCCTCTTTTGCTTGCGGCTCACTGGGCGCAGGGGCCAACCAGGGAAGTGACCGTCGAGCCGGGCAAGGGGATACATGTCGGAAATCTTTTCATTCCGACGATGCCCGACATGCGCATCTATGTGGGTCGCATGGATCACGCCGGCGCGCAGTGGAAGAAGGTTCGCCTGGCGGATGTTCCGCCCACGCCCATAGGCCTCTTTCATGGCAGACTCGTGCTGATCGGATACGCGCCCGAATTCGATCACCAATGGGCGGCCGCGGCCCACGGTTCCTTGAGTGAAGCTGAATGGGTCGGCGGCGTCACCGAGCGTCTGACGAGCTTGAATTACTTCATGCGACCACCTTGGGCTGACCAGGGCCGCTGGATCGCCATTGCTGGCGCCGCGCTGATGGTGCTCGCGCTGCCGCTGCTGCCCCCTTGGCTTGCCATCACTCTGGGTGGCGGCCTCGGCATGGGATTGCTGTGTGCCTTCGGCTATCTGCTGATTTCCCATCATTGGTGGATAGAGCTGGGCGCCCCGGCCGTGCTGCTGGTGGCCGGCGGACTCATTGCCGCCGGGCACCGGCTTTGGGAGCATTTTCGGGATCTTGCGTATCTGGCGGATGATGGCGACCAACGTCCATGGTGGGCCGAACCAAGGCACCGCCTGCGCCGCCTCTGGGGGCGGCTGCGGGGCCGCCCCGGATCCGACGGGGCCCTGATCGCTGTTGCCGGTGTGGCGTCTCTTCCGGACGAAGCGCCAGCTCTGCGCGCGATGCTGAATAAGACCCGGTCGTCTGCGCAGCGCGATCCAGGCCCCGAAGCCGGCACGGCGACGGTCGCCCGTGCGCCGCGGCGGATGCCGGAGGCCGAACCGGCAGCGCCGCGCCCGGCGATGCCGAGGAATACGACCAATTCGCCGGATCCCGTCCGCACCCTGGGCCGATACACCATCGAGAACCAACTCGGGAAGGGTGCGATGGGCGCCGTGTACCGGGGTGTTGATCCGCGCATCAACCGTGTGGTGGCGATCAAGACGCTCAATCTCCAGCAGGAGTTCGAGGCCGAGGAGCTGGAGCAGGTCAAGGAACGGTTTTTTCACGAGGCCGAAGTGGCCGGACGTCTCAATCATCCGCATATCGTGACGATTTACGATGTCGGCGAGGATCACGGGCTGGGATTCATCGCCATGGAACTCATCGACGGGCACGACATGCGCCGGTATACGCGCAAGGAGCAGTTGTTGCCCATCAACCGGATCATGGAGATGGCCGCGCAAGTGGCTGAAGCGCTCGATTTTGCCCACCGCAACGGCGTGGTGCACCGCGACATCAAGCCCAGCAACATCATGCTCGACAAGACCGGACGCCAGGTGAAGGTAGCCGATTTCGGCATCGCCCGCATCGGCAGCAGCGGCAAGACCCGCACCGGAACCGTTCTGGGAACGCCGCCCTACATGTCGCCGGAGCAACTCTCCGGACGCCCGCTCGACGGGCGCTCGGATGTGTTTTCGCTGGGCGTGGTCCTGTTCGAACTGGTGACAGGGCGACGGCCGTTCGAAGGCGACACCGTAGCCACACTGATGAGCAGGATTGCGAATGATCGACACCCCGATCTCATGACGCTCCGGGGCGGGGTCCCAGCGTGTCTGCGCAACATCATCGACAAGACGCTCGAAAAGGATCCCAACAAGCGCTATCCCAATGCTGGCGCGCTTCGCCTGGCCCTGCTGCGTTGCATCGAAAACAACTACACGGGGAGCAGTTTCAGCGGTCGCGGGGCTTGACGCGGACCGATCCGGGACGTAAAGTTTGCCGCTTCCCGAGTGCGGGGCCATAGCTCAGCTGGGAGAGCGCTTGCATGGCATGCAAGAGGTCGGCGGTTCGATCCCGCCTGGCTCCACCAAGTTTTTTATCCCGAAAGGGATGCCGATCACGCGCCACGTCCCCATCGTCTAGTGGCCAAGGACACCGCCCTTTCACGGCGGCGACCGGGGTTCGAATCCCCGTGGGGACGCCATCTTCATTTTTTCACCGCCACGACGGCACCCATCGGGTCGTATACAGACCGAGAGTGACCTTTCCGCGGTCAAGTCTTTCTATTGTCGTAGTCCGTTGACCCGCATTCTGCGGCGGCTTCTGAACCGTCGTCGTTTCGCAGCCCGGCGCCATGACTTACAATCCCTCCATGACCTACCCCACCATCGAATCCTTCGTCGGCAACACCCCGCTGGTGCGCCTGCAACGCCTGGGGCAAGCCACGGGCAACACGCTGCTGGTCAAGCTGGAGGGCAACAATCCGGCTGGCTCGGTGAAGGATCGTCCCGCCCTGTCGATGATCCGGCATGCCGAGGCGCGCCAGCAGATTCGCCCCGGCGATACGCTGATCGAGGCGACCAGCGGCAATACCGGCATTGCGCTGGCCATGGCGGCCGCGATCCGCGGCTATCGCATGGTGCTGATCATGCCCGAGACCGCCAGCAGCGAACGCGTGGCGACCATGAAGGCCTTCGGCGCCGAAGTGATCCTGGTGTCCGCGGAGGCCGGTATGGAAGGGGCGCGCGATCTGGCCGATCGCATGGTGGCCGAGGGGCGCGGCAAGATCCTCGACCAGTTCGCCAACCCGGACAACCCACTGGCGCACTATGAAACCACCGGCCCCGAGATCTGGCGCGACACGGGCGGCAAAGTCACCCACTTTGTCAGCGCCATGGGCACGACCGGCACCATCATCGGCGTTTCGCGCTACCTCAAGGAGCAGAATCCTCGCATTCGCGTGATCGGCGTGCAGCCGGCCGACGGCGCCCAGATTCCTGGCATCCGGCGCTGGCCGGCCGAATACCTGCCGCGCATCTTCGATCCGGAGGCGGTCGACCGCATCCTCGACGTCGACCAGCGCAAGGCCGAGATCACCACCCGCGCGCTGGCCGCGCAGGAAGGCATCTTCGCCGGCATCTCCTCGGGTGGCTGCGTGGCCGCCATGCTCACCTTGGCGCAGGAGCTGAACGGGGCCACCATCGTCGGCATCGTCTGCGACCGCGGCGACCGCTATCTCTCCACCGGCGTGTTCCCCGCCTGAACGCCACGCACAAGGACCGGCCTTGAACCTGCTCGTCTTCGACATCGAGACCGTGCCCGATACCGAGGGTGGACGCCGGCTGTACGACACCGACGGCCTGTCCGACGAGGACGTGGCGCGCATCATGTTCCACCAGCGCCGCCAGAAGACCGGCGGCGACGACTTCCTCCCGCATCACCTGCACCGCATCGTCGCCATTTCGGTGTGTCTGCGCCGGGGCGATCAGCTGAAGTTATGGTCGCTGGGTGATCCGGATGCGTCCGAGGCCGAACTGATCCAGCGTTTCTTCGAGGGGCTGGAACGCTTCACGCCGACGCTGGTGAGCTGGAACGGGGGTGGCTTCGATCTGCCCGTGCTGCATTACCGCGCACTCATCCACGGCATCGCCGCGCCGCGCTATTGGGATGTGGGCGAGCAGGACAGCAATTTCCGCTGGAACAACTATCTCTCGCGCTTCCACTGGCGCCACATCGATCTGATGGACGTGTTGTCCGGTTATCAAGGCCGCGCCGTGGCGCCCCTGCAGGACATCGCCCTGCTGCTCGGCCAGCCGGGCAAGATGGGCATGGCCGGCAGCCTGGTCTGGGACGCCTATCTCGCCGGCGAACTGGGCCGCATCCGCGATTATTGCGAGACCGACGTGCTCAACACCTACCTCGTCTACCTGCGCTTTGCGCTCATGCGCGGCCAGCTCGATCGCGAGGGCTATGACGCCGAGCGGGCGCGGGTGCGCGCGCTGCTGGACGAGGATGGCCGGCCGCATCTGAAGTCTTTCGCAGCCGCCTGGGCGGACTGACATGGGCGGACGCCGGGCCGTGCAGCGGATTGTGTCCGCGCTCAGTGCGCCGGTCGAGGTGACGGCGATGACGCACGACGGCCGCGGCATCGCCAGTGTGGACGGCAAGCGGGTGTTCATCCACGGCGCCCTGCCGGGTGAGACGGTGAGCTTCCAGGTCACGCGGCGCACACGTGATTACGACGAAGCCGAAGTGGCGCAGGTCCTGCGTGCGGCGCCCGAGCGGGTCGAGCCGCGTTGCGCGGCCTATGTCCGCTGTGGCGGCTGCAGCCTGCAGCACATGGATCCCGCAGCCCAGATCCTCGCCAAGCAGCAAGTCCTCCTCGACAACCTGCGGCACATCGGGCAGGTGAGCCCGGAGCGGGTCTTGCCGCCGCTGACCGGGCCGGTATGGGGTTATCGTCGCAAGGCCCGGCTTGGCGTGCGCTGGGTGCGCGCAAAGAATCGCGTGTTGGTGGGCTTTCGTGAGCGGCGCTCGGCCTTCATCGCCGAAGCCGCGCGCTGCGAGGTGCTGGATGAAACGGTCGGCGGGCGGCTGGAAGCGCTGGCTGCACTCATCGACGGACTCAGCATCGCCGATCGCGTGCCTCAGATCGAGGTGGCGGTCACCGACGCGCTGACTGTGCTCGTTCTGCGCGTGCTGGCGACACCCAGCACGGCGGATCTCGAGGCCTTGCGGGCGTTCGGTATGGCGCACGAGATCCAGTTCTGGCTGCAGCCCAAGGGGCCCGACAGTGCAGCCCCCATTCCCGGCGCCTTCGGGCCGGACCGGATGCTGGCCTACCATCTGCCCGAGGACGGCCTCGCGATGTGCTTTCGGCCGCATGATTTCACGCAGGTGAACGAGGCCATGAATCGGCGCATGGTCGCGCAGGCGATGGCGCTGCTCGATCCGGCCCCGGATGAACGGCTGCTGGACCTGTTCTGCGGTCTCGGCAATTTCACACTGCCCATGGCGCGCCGGGCGCGTGAGGTCGTGGGGGTCGAAGGCGATGCCGACCTCGTCGCCCAGGCGCGTGGCAACGCCGAGCGTCATGGGTTGACGCAGACCCGCTTTGTGATGGCCAATCTGTACGATGCGGCGGCGCTCGATCCGCTGCCCTGGGGCGCCGGCGCCTTCGATGGCGTGCTGCTCGATCCGCCGCGCTCGGGCGCGCGCGAGGTGTTGCCGGCCGTGGCGGCCACCGGGGCGCGGCGGGTGGTCTATGTGTCCTGCCATCCCGCCACGCTGGCGCGCGATGCCGGCGATCTGGTCCGTCTGCATGGGTATCGGCTCGCGGCGGCGGGCGTGATGGACATGTTCCCACACACGGGCCATGTCGAGTCGGTGGCGCTGTTTGTGCGGGAAGGCCGCCGTGGCGCTTGAAATTGAACGCAAATACCGGGTGATCGGGGATGCCTGGCGCGCGGCCGCCGAGCACAGCGAGGATTTGGTCCAGGGCTATCTGAATCTCGAGGGCGGCGCCATCACCCGAGTGCGCATCGCCGGCGATCGTGCCTGGCTCAACCTCAAGGGCGCCACGATGGACATCGTGCGCCATGAGTTCGAGTATCCCATCCCGCTGGCCGATGCCTGGGAGATGCTGGCCAAGCTGTGCGTCGGGCCGCCGGTCGAGAAACGCCGCCATCACGTGCGCCATGCGGGGTGTCTGTGGGAGGTAGATGAGTTCTCGGGCGCCAATGCCGGGTTGGTGGTGGCCGAGATCGAACTGGAGCATCCCGACGCGCCGATCGAGCTGCCGCCCTGGGTGGGGCGCGAAGTGAGTCAGGAGCCGCGCTTCTTGAACATCTCGTTGGTGCACCATCCCTATCGCGACTGGACGGCGGCGGAACGGCAGTGAGCGCATCCCGCCCCACCGCCTGGTTGCACGTCGTGCTGGCGGATCAAAGCCTGTCCCTGATGCACCACAACACGGCCGTGCGGCGCTGGCCGGTGTCGACCGCCGCCCGTGGCGCCGGGGAACGGATGGGCAGCTACCAGACCCCGCGCGGCTGGCACCGGATTCGCGCACTGATCGGGCGGGATGCGCCGGCGGGCGCCGTGTTCGTCGGCCGGCGCTGGACCGGGGAGCGCCATACCCCTGCGCTGGGCCGGCTGCATCCCGAGCGCGACTGGATCCTGAGCCGCATCCTGTGGCTGTGCGGAACCGAAATCGGCCGCAACCGCCTGGGCAACGTCGACACGCAGCGCCGCTACATCTACATCCACGGGACGCCCGACGCGGTGCCGCTCGGCATCCCCGGCTCCAAGGGCTGCGTGCGCATGCATAACGCGGATGTCATCGAACTGTTCGATCATTGCCATCCCGGCATGCCGGTGTGGATCACGGAGGAAGCCGGATGAATTCGCCTCCGGGCCCGCTGGTGGTGGGCCTGTCGGGACCTCGACTCACCGCGCAGGAGCGAGAGATTCTGACGCATCCGCTGATCGGCGGGGTGATCCTGTTCGAGCGCAACCATGAGTCGCCGGAGCAGCTGCGCGCCCTGATCGCCGCGCTGCGAGCCGTGCGCGCCTGGCTCCTGGTGACCGTGGATCAGGAAGGCGGGCGGGTGCAGCGGCTGCGCGCGGGCTTTACCCGCTTGCCGCCTCTGGGCTGGTTGGGCGAGGTGCACGAACGGACGCCGAACGATGCACTCGCGGCGGCGCGCGAGCTGGGCTGGCTGATGGCGACCGAACTGCGGGCCTACGATATCGACGCCAGTTTCGCGCCGGTGCTGGACGTGGCGGGCAATACAGAAATCATCGGCGCGCGTGCGTTCCACGCGGATCCGGCGGTCGTCGCCGCGCTGGCAACGGCCTACGTCGCCGGCATGCGCGAGGCCGGGATGGGCGCCACCGGCAAGCATTTTCCCGGTCACGGTTCGGTACGGGGGGATTCGCATCTGGAACTGCCTTGCGACGCGCGGCCGCTGGAGGCGATCCGGGCGCATGACCTGCGCCCCTTTGCCGCGCTCGCGCCGACGCTTGCGGCCGTGATGACGGCGCATGTGGTCTATCCGGCGGCATGTACGCAGCCCGCGAGCTTTTCCCGTTACTGGATCGACACCGTGCTGCGCCGACAGCTGGGCTTTGCCGGCGCGGTGGTGAGCGACGATCTGGAAATGGCCGGCGCGGTGGTCATGGGCGATGTGCTCGCCCGCGCCGAACAGGCGCTTGCCGCCGGCTGCGACCTGCTGCCGGTCTGCAACGATCCGGCGGCGGTCATCCGCCTGCTGGATGGGCTGCGCTGGGCGCGTCCGGCGGAATTTGCGGCGCGCCACGCCGGGCTGCGGGGCAGGGCGGCCGTGCCCGCCGATCCGGACCGACTCGCGCGGGCACGGGCGCTGGCGGCGCGGGCCATGGATCATATCGAAGGAGCAGGCAATGGGTGAGACGCGACTTCAGGACGCCGAGCAGGTCCGGGCCCAAGCGGATTGCCTCCATGCGCCCGATGCGGTGGCTGCGGCGGTGGCGCGCATGGCCGGCGACATCCGCGCCGATCTCGCCGGGCGCAATCCGCTGGTGCTGTGCGTCATGACCGGCGCCTTGCTGCCGACGGCGTGGCTGCTCCCGCATCTGGACTTCCCGCTGGAGCTCGATTACCTGCATGCGACGCGCTACGACGGTGCGATCCAGGGCGCCGAGCTGCGCTGGATCCATCAGCCACGCACATCCCTGAGCGGTCGCGCCGTGCTATTGATCGACGACATCCTCGACGAGGGGGTGACGCTACACGCCTTGCAGTCCTGGTGCCTGGGGCAGGAGGTCGCCCTGCTGCGCACCGCCGTGCTGGTCCGCAAGCGCCACGACCGCAACCGGCTCGGCACCCGCGCGGACTATGTCGGGCTGGAGGTGCCCGACCGCTACGTGTTCGGCGCCGGCATGGATTACAAGGGCTATTGGCGCAACCTGCCGGGCATCTACGCCGTGCACGGCCTGTGACGGAGGCATCATGACCGCATCGACGCTGACCGGCATCATCGGCGGCACCGGCCTCACGCGCCTCGAGGGGCTGGTGCTCGCCGAGGATCGCCTCATCGAAACCCCCTACGGCGCGCCCTCCGCGCCGCTGCAGCTGGGTCATTACGCCGGCCATCCGGTGGTGTTTCTCGCGCGTCACGGCCAGGATCACCGCTACCCGCCGCATCAGGTGAACTACCGCGCCAACATCTGGGCGCTGCACCGCCTG
Organism: Candidatus Macondimonas sp.; assembly: GCA_035325645.1. Classification (GTDB taxonomy): domain Bacteria; phylum Pseudomonadota; class Gammaproteobacteria; order UBA5335; family UBA5335; genus Macondimonas. The sequence goes on from DAOKZK010000056.1 coordinate 13,785, forward strand.
GGCGCCTGTCGCGTCATCGCCGTGGCCGCGGTGGGCGGCATCCATCCGGCGCTGGGGCCGGCGTCTCTGGCAGTACCCGACCAGATCATCGACTACACGTGGGGCCGCGAGCATACCTTTTCCGCGGAAGGCCACGTGCTGCATGCCGACTGCACTGAGCCCTACGACCGCAATCTGCGCGCGGCGCTTATCCGAGGCGCGGCCGCAGCCGGAGTGGAGGTGTTGCCGCAGGGGGTTTATGCCGTGACCCAGGGACCGCGCCTCGAAACCGCCGCCGAGGTGCGTAAGCTGCAGGCCGAGGGCTGCGACATGGTCGGGATGACGGCCATGCCGGAGGCGGCCCTCGCCCGTGAGCTCGATCTTGCCTATGCCACGCTGGCCGTCTCCGTGAACTGGGCGGCAGGCCTCGGGCCCGCGGGCAGCGACATCCATGGCGACATCGCGGACAGCCTGGAGCGCGGCATGGTCAAGGTCCGCGCCGTGCTCGGCGCCGTACTGGGCGAATGAAAAACGGACCGCTCCGCCGCTGGTGAATCACGGCTGATTGTGCGGAGCTGTTCGGTCGCCGCAAGGGGCGATCGTCAGGCGCCAGCACACCCATCCAAAACAGACTTTCGGTGCCGGCACAAGCGGCAGCTGCGATGGTCTGACGGAACCGATTCCCCTCCGACAGGGTCCGTCACAAGGTGGAGCGCGCCACTTCCCCTTTCCCAGGAGGCGATATTCCAGCCCCCGACCGCAAGCCGACCACCACCGATGCCGGAATTGCCGTCCCCAGCGATGAACATTCCTTGACGGTCGGCTCCAACGGCCCGATCGTGCTGCACGACCACTACCTGATCGAACAGATGGCGAACTTCAATCGGGAGCGGATCCCCGAACGCCAGCCGCATGCCAAGGGGAGCGGCGCATTTGGACACTTCCAGGTCACCCATGACGTGAGCCGCTATACCAAAGCGGCAGTCTTCCAGCCCGGGACGCAAACGGATGTACTGGCGCGATTTTCAACGGTCGCGGGAGAGCGGGGGAGCCCGGATACCTGGCGCGACCCGCGCGGCTTCGCGCTGAAGTTTTATACCACGGATGGTAACTACGACATGGTGGGCAACAACACGCCCGTCTTCTTCGTGCGCGATCCACTGAAATTCCAGCATTTCATCCGCTCGCAGAAGCGCCGCGCCGACAGCAATCTGCGGGATCACGACATGCAATGGGATTTCTGGACGCTGTCGCCGGAATCCCCCCATCAGGTCACCTGGCTGATGGGAGACCGCGGCATTCCCAAGAGCTGGCGGCACATGAACGGCTATTCCAGCCACACCTACATGTGGGTGAATGCCGCCGGTGAAAAGTTCTGGGTCAAGTACCACTTCAAGACCGATCAGGGCATCGGTTTCCTGACCCAGGAGGAAGCCGAGCAGACGGCGGGCGTGGATGCCGACTATCACATGCGCGATCTGTATCAGGCCATCGACCGAGGCGACCACCCGAGTTGGACCCTGCACGTGCAGGTCATGCCCTTTGCCGAGTCCGAGACCTATCGATTCAACCCATTCGATCTCACCAAGGTCTGGCCGCATGGCGACTACCCGCTGATTCCGGTGGGCAGGCTGGTGCTCGATCGCAATCCCACCGACAACCACACCGAGATCGAGCAGGCCGCGTTCGAACCCAACAACTTGGTGCCGGGCATCGGCCTGAGTCCGGACAAGATGCTGCTGGCGCGCGTGTTTTCCTACGCCGATGCCCACCGCGCACGGCTCGGCGTGAACTACAAGCAGATTCCGGTCAACAAGCCCAAGGTGCCCGTGCACAGCTACAGCAAGGACGGCGCGATGCGGGTGGAGAAAGTGTCCGATCCGGTTTATGCGCCCAATTCCAAGGGCGGCCCTGCAGCGGATCCCAACCTCAACCCCGACGTCGCCACCTGGGCGACCAGTGGAGACTTGGTTCGCGCCGCTTACACGCTCCGCCGCGACGACGACGATTTCAGACAGGCGGGCGATTTGGTACGCAAGGTGATGGATGATGCACAGCGCGAGCGGCTGGTCGCAAACGTGGTAGGGCATCTGCGACAGGGCGTGTCGGCCCCGGTACTGGAGCGCGCCTTCGACTATTGGCGCAAAATCGATGCCCACATTGGGGATCGCATCGCCGGGGCTTTCCGGACGGATTGATCGGCCGATTGCAATCTCGCGGTTTCAACGATGCAGCCGAGTTTGCCGGCGAGACGGGCGTTGCAGGCCTAGAGGG